>JBDKTZ010000080.1:0-3890 GCA_039679975.1 Prolixibacteraceae bacterium | reverse complement strand
CTGTGATGGTTTGCCCCTGTGAAAGGTAAGCTCCCACACTGAAATCGCGCATGCCGACCCGTCCGCTAAACGGAGCGGGAACTTCAGCAAGAGAAACATAAACAGATAATTCCTCTATCTGAGCTTCCAGTTGCTGTACGGTCGACTGGATCGTTTCTACTTCTTCTCTGCTTGCTCCTTCGGCTGTCAGTAAAGCTTCCTTACGTTTCAGTTCTTCATTCGCTGCCTGCAATCTGGCCTTTAGTCCTTTAATTTGCGCCTTCCAAACCCTGTCGTCTATTTGCACCAGAGGTTGTCCCTGTTTGACGTATTGTCCTTCGCTGAAATGAATGGCTAACACGGTTCCTGCAACGGGTGTTTTGATTTGAACCGATTCGGCAGGTAATAAGTTTGCGGTAACTGTCAGCTGATTTTCAAAGTGCCCCGGAATAACAACAAATCCTCCTGCGACCAGAGTCTCCTGCTTATTATTTTTGTTTGCGGGACCGCCCGACCGGTGACAGGCGGAGACAATAATTAAAGTGCACAGCAAAGTTACACCAAAGAAGTAAATAGGTTTTTTCATTAAAATGCAAGGTTGATTTAAGTCATCATCTGCCCCTCACGGTGCGGATATGCAAGTTTAGCCAATTATTATCGAAAAAGAATGGTTAAAGATGACCTAATTCCCCGTGCATTAACAAATTTTTACGAATGACTTGTCAATAAAGCCTGGGAAACTTTTTTATATCGGTTTCATGCATCATCTGGTAAACGCATTCGAAAATACGCTCTACATTGGGCTTGGAAAAATATTCCCCGTCAATGCCATATGCCGGCCGGTGCTCCATTGCGGGCAGCGTACGCGGGGCCGTGTCCAGAAAATTGAAAGCCTGCTGTTCCTCCAGAACCTTTTGCATCATGTAAGCCGTTCCTCCGCCGGGAACATCTTCATCCAGAAAGATCAGCCTGCCGGTCTTTTTAACCGACTCCAGGATCAGATGATTCACATCGAACGGCATCAGGGTCTGCACATCGATCACTTCAACCGATATATCTTTCGTTTTTAGCAAGGACGCAGCTTTTACAGCGTGGTGAACATTCCATCCATAAGTGACCAGGGTTACGTCGGTCCCCGCTTCCATAATTTCGGGTACACCCAGGGGAACTTTGAATTCGCCCAGGTTCGAAGGAAGTTTTTCCTTGACATTATATCCTTTTAATGGTTCAATAACCAGGGCCGGATCATTGGCTTCAAGCAGGGTGTTATAGAAGCCCGCAGCCTGGGTCATGTCGCGTGGTACGCAGAGATAAATTCCGCGTAGTGATCCCAGCAACATTTGCATGGGTGACCCGGCATGCCAAATTCCCTGGAGCTGATGGCCGCGGGTGCGAATGATCAGGGGAGCAGCCTGTCGGCCAATGGTTCTGTACTGCATAGAGGCGAGGTCGTCACTCAGGGTAGCCAGACCGTACATCAGGTAATCGAGGTACTGGATTTCGGCAACCGGTCTGAATCCGCGCAAAGCCAGGCCTATTCCCTGTCCAATAATGGTAGCTTCGCGGATGCCCGTATCCGAAACGCGATCAATGCCATATTTGTCCTGCATCCCCTTCATCCCCTGGTTAACTCCTCCAAGTTTGCCGGTGTCCTCTCCAAAAGTCACCAGATTAGGATATTTATGAAAAAGGACATCAAAATTACAATTAATAATTTCAGACCCGTTCACCTCGGTCGCATACCGGTCGTAAGTAGCCGCAACAGCCTTTACTTTCAATGCAGAGTCGTTGCCTTCTCGGTAAAGTTGCCGGTTATAAAAATTGAAGCTCCGCTTTTCGAAACGATTAATCCACGTCAGGAGTTCAGTACGTTCGTTATCAAAAAAGTCATTTCCATGCAGATCAAAACTCAGTCGTTTGGCAAAACTCACCAATGCGCGCCGGGTAGGGAATGTTTTTTCCCGGATCTGCTGAAAATCGTGTATTCGTTCAAGCTTGTTTCCTGATTTTTCTGTGATATATTCAACGAGTTGTGCCAGACTTTCCGTCTCTTCCGAAAGGTTATCCGTATAATGTGTCCATGCTTTTTCCATGGCCTGACGTGCCGATTTGCGTGCGCGCTTTTCGATGGAATCGAGTGTCTCCACGTCGGCTTTGTTGTTTTCAAGCAACCAGTTCCGGAAATGTTTCAGGCAGTCATACTCAGCTTCCCACTCCAGCCTTTCCTTCGATTTGTACCGTTCGTGCGATCCGGAAGTGGAATGTCCAAGAGGTTGGGTGACTTCCTGTATATGAAACAATACCGGGGTATGCGTATTCCGGCAGTTTTCTATACCCATGGCAAAGGTTTTCAGCAGATTGGGATAATCCCACCCCTTGCAAGTGTATATGGATATGCCGTTGGTCCCCTTTTCTTTCTGAAATCCCTTCAGCGCTTTTGATATGCTTGCTTTAGTTGTTTGCAGTTCAATGGGAACGCTGATCCCGAAGCCGTCATCATAAACAGCTACGGCAAGCGGGACCTGCATCACTGCAGCCGCGTTAATCGTTTCGAAAAACATGCCCTCGGAAGTACTGGCATCACCAATTGAGCCAAAGGCCACTTCATCTCCGTCAATATTGTTATTCAGAAATTTTTTCAGGTCCGGTCTTTGTCTTACAATTTTGGAAGCCTGTGCAAGCCCTAGTAAACGGGGCATTTGTCCGCCGGTAGATGAAATATCGGAGGCCGAATTGTACCGCTCAATCAAATCGCTTATTTTGCCGTTTTCGTCAATGTTCCGGGTCGAGAAGTGATTGTTGAAATTTCTACCCCCAACCGAAGGGTTAAATTCCACATCAGGATCACCGTAAATCATGGCAAAAAACTCTTCAGGCCGGAGCAGCCCAAGAGCCAGCATAAATGTCTGATCGCGGTAGTAACCCGATCGCCAGTCGCCTTTGCGGAAGGTCTTGGCATAAGCGATCTGGGCCAGTTCTTTCCCGTCTCCAAAGATGCCGAAATGAGCCCGCCCGTTGTGTACTTCGCGTCTGCCAAGCAAACTCAGTTGCCTGCTTAGGTGAGCAAGATAATAATCATCCAACATTTCAGTCGTATTCGTTTCAGTGGCCGCTAAAAGAGCAGTATTTTCAAAGGACATGAATTTCAGTTTGAGTTTTTTATTCAGCTTTTCGCATTTTAAATTCTTAAAATACCACAGAAATAACATTTCCGGGCAGGTTTTTGTTTTATAAGCCGGCAGGGATAAAGGAGTAACGCGAAAACGGCTTTCCCGGGTTTTACATGCAGCCGGGTATAAGGCTTATAGAAATAAGGGAGTTATCCTTAAATTTTTAAGGACATTTTTGATTATCAGCTGATCGAATCTTTGTTCCAATTCCAGGACAATTGCAGGAGTTTCGCCGGCTTAAAAAGATGACTCCCGTCTAAAGCGGTGATGAGTGGGATGACCTATTCTTCATCGCTTTTTTTGCGCTTAAAACCTGCGTGAATAACAATCCTTGATTTATTTTAAAATTTAGTTTCTAAATATTTGCTTTTGTTCTTTTTTTAGTATTATTTTTGTAAAAAAAAGAAATCAAGTAAAGTAAAAAGAAACAATACGGATCTATATGGATAGAAATAAGGAACTAAACGAAATAAAGAAGAAAGGTCAGGTATGGGATATTGTGGTCATTGGCGGCGGGGCCTCGGGCCTTGGGGCGGCTATTGATTCGGTAACGAGAGTATTTAAAACCTTGCTGCTTGAGCAGGCTGACTTTACAAAGGGTACGTCGAGCAGGAGTACAAAACTGGGCCACGGGGGTGTTCGTTACCTGGCCCAGGGAAACGTTGCTTTGGTACTGGAGGCATTGCGGGAACGTGGGCTGATGAAGAAAAACGCACCTCATCTTGTAAGAGATCAGCGCTT
>JBDKTZ010000164.1:0-2871 GCA_039679975.1 Prolixibacteraceae bacterium | reverse complement strand
CAGATCCAGCAACGCGGACGGGAATATGAAAATTCAATCCGTCTGGATTACCTGAAGCAGTTAAATGAACGCTACGAGGCCTGGATTAACCAGTACAAAGAAGGAAAAGTACTGATCATCAATGTTGACAAAACTGATTTCATGCATATTCCTGAAGATCTGAGCAATGTGATCGATAAGATTGATGCACAGATACACGGGTTGTTTTAGCATAGAACATGGCACTATATGGGTACCCCTGCTTTATACTTTTTCATACTCAAGACTCACTACCCGCGACTCGCTTTACTTCTTCAAGTATTTCGGGCCAATCCTGATCCGGGATTTTAGCGCCCAATACCTGGATGACTTTACTGGCCAGTAAAGAACCCAATTTTCCGCAGGAACTGAGATCAAATCCATTTGCCAGACCATACAAAAAGCCTGCCGCATACACGTCTCCTGCCCCGGTGGTATCCTTGCTTTCGACCGGCGGGGTATCGACTTTTATAAAGGTATCGCCCTGTTGTATCAATGAACCTTCCCGACCGATCTTGACCACAGCAATTTCGCACTCGCGGGCAATTTCCCGGACAGCAGCCATCGGATTCAGTCCGGTATAAGCTTTAGCCTCTTCTTCATTGGCAAAAATAATATCCACGTACTCACTGACCAGGTGTTTCAGAAAACTGAGATTGGCCTGCACGACATTAAAACTGGCCAGATCGATCGAAATTTTAAGCCCCGATGCCTTCGCGAGTTTCAGGATTCCCTCAATTAAACTATGGTTAAAGATGAGATATCCTTCAATATGAAGATAATCGTAACCGTCAAAGATTGTCGAAGAGAGTTCCTCGCTCACCATTTCGCTGGCGGCTCCCAGGTATGTTCCAAAAGTACGCTCCGAATCAGCAGATATCAGTGCTACTGCCTTTCCCGTAGCGGTACTGCTATACAACAAATGCGTTTTGACCGAGAGCTTTTCAAATTCGTTTTTAAAGAAGCGGCCCAGTTCGTCGTCACCGATCTTACCAATAAAACCTGTCGAACCTTTTAATTGCGCAATGGCCCGTATGGTATTAGCCGCGGACCCCCCGGTTTCGATGGTTCTTTTCAGGTTCGCTGTAATTTCAAGCATGCTGTGTGAAAGACCGGCATTTACCAGAGTCATACTTCCCTTAGGAAGCTTAAACCGGTCCAGTAAACAGTCGTCTTCAAGCTGGACCAGCACATCAACCAGGGCATTTCCAATACCTGCGATTGATTTTTGGTTCTTTCTGTTTTTCATAGTGAGGCAAAAATAATAAAAAAGCGATACCTCCGGCTCTTATTTCAACACACAAAAAAAGGCTGCACCAAAAACGGACAGCCTTTCTGTTTAACTGCATAAGCTCTTATTTTTTAGTGAAAACAGCCTTAATGACGACCGGCTGATGATCGGAAGGAAACTTCTGATCATAACTGTCGGTCAGCACGCCATATTTCAGCACTTTGATCTGGTCACTCACGAAAATGTAATCGATCCGGTTCTTCATCGGTGCGTTATAATCAAAGCTGTTAAATGTTCCTACCGGCCCATAAGGCGCCATCGCTGTGACCTCATACGAATCCTGAAGCAACGATTTCATTGTTTTGACCTGTTCCGTTTCGGGCGTGGAGTTGAAGTCGCCGACACAAATTACTGGCGCCGCCCCTGCAATTTCCGGGATTTTTTTGACCATCAACTTTCCTGATTCAATACGGGCTTTCACTCCCTGATGATCGAAATGGACACTGAAGAAATAAAAGTCCTTTTTTGTTTCCTGGTCCCGGAATTTTGCCCAGGAGCAAATCCGGTTGCAACACGTGGCATCCCAACCTTTCCCGGGCTTTTCAGGAGTTTCGCTTAGCCAGAAATCACCATTCCGGAGAAGCTTAAACCGATCTTTCCTGTAAAAAATAGCTGAATGCTCGCCACCCTGTTTTCCATCGTCGCGCCCGGCCCCGACAAAAGCATATTCACTCATTTCGCAGAGGTCGTTCAACTGGCCAATAAAACCCTCCTGCGTGCCGAAAAGGTCAAACTCATGAAAACGAATCAGCGCTTTCACTTGTTCTTTCCGGTTGGGCCAGGCATTCACCCCATCCCCGGGATTATTCATGCGCAGGTTATAAGTCGCGACATTTAATGTTTTACCATCCTGCGCGAAACCAAAATCAAATACGACCAGGGAAACCGCCAGCAATAAAATCAACTTCTTCATAATTGGTTTATTTTAGTTTTTTTCAGGGAGAACATTCATGTTCTCCCTGCTTCATTTTTATGACCTAAAATTACAAATACTGACACACATTTAATACAGCCAGATGATTTTTAAACATTAATTCCCGTCATTGGAAGCGCCGTTTTCCCAGCCCGAATTTTGTGTAATCTTGGGATTTTTGACCATTACCGTTGAAGGGATCGGATAGAGATACTGCTTGTTTCCCCATACCCTCTTATATTCATTCGGAACATCCCAAGTCAGATAATAGCCCGTGGCCCCGGGAACTTTCTCGACCAGCTGCAGTTGCTTTGCACTGCCTGCTCCCTCTTCCACGTAAACCATGGCACAGGTTGCTTTGGCTTTCGACCAGTCGCCGGTTAAACCTTTCGCAGCCTCAAGCCCTGCTGCCGACGTATAAAAAATGACGTCAAAAGTTCCGCTTTTATCAAGGTCTATCGGCACATTCAAGTCATGAATATACATCCCTTCCCAGCTCATTTTAAGCAAATTACCACATTCCCAGCGTCTCAGGTCATCAAAGCGAAATCCTTCCAGACATAATTCGACTGCCCTTTCTCTGCGGATCTCCAAAAGTGCAGGATCTGATATGGAGGGGAAATAAGTCGATTGGAAGTAGGTATCGACC
>JBDKTZ010000311.1:0-5106 GCA_039679975.1 Prolixibacteraceae bacterium | reverse complement strand
GGAATTTAAGTTCTCTTTTCAGGTTTAATGGTAGCAGTTGTTTTGAAAGATCGCTGTTCCCCTTCCCGGCCGGCGCTGATCCAATGCCTTCCATATTGCCGGTTAAAGGATTGACCAGTCCGGCGTTCCACCTGCTGCGAAGCCCGTCGGTCCATTCCAGGCTTTGATTGAAGCATAATCCGGTAGCCGGGGTATACACCGTCCCGGTTTCATTGATAAAGACAGAATAATGCGCGTCTCCTTTTTCCAGTCTGTTCCAGTACCGGTCAAGCTCCGCGGCACTAAACGGATAATACAGGCTGAGGAGCCGGATGGCAAAAGGAATATCCAGCTTGAGCAGATCATCAATACATTGGGGGGAGTTTCTCCGGTGAAATTCAATGATCCGTTTATCGGTGATCAGGTCTTCTGGCCGGAGCTTTCTTTTTAAAACGATGCCGTTCAGCTTTCTGCACCGGCTCAGCGCGGTGTATACCTGCCCGTTCACGAACGCTCCTGCGCCCAGGTCGATCACTACATGGTCGAAGGTCAGCCCCTGGCTTTTGTGTATGGTGATCGCCCAGGCCAGTTTTACCGGATATTGGGTGAAAGTGCCGATCACCTCCGAGACGACTTTTCTCTTTTTTCGATCATATTTATATCTCCGGTTCTCCCAGGTCGCGGGTTCCAGCGGATAGACATTTCCGTCCTGCAAACGTACCTCGATGAGATCGCCCGAAATGAAATCGATTTTTGCAATGGTCCCGTTTACCCATCTGCGCGCCGGGTCGTTCCTGACAAAAATGACCTGCGCACTTTTTTTTAACTCCAGGTTCCTTGAAGTGGGAAATTTATCTTCCTGAAATTCCCCTTCGATACCCGCTGAAAAGTTGAAAGAGGTATACGGCAGTTCCTGTAATTTTTTGAAATTTTCGGCGTTGGCAAGGGTATTGTTTGCGGTGAGTTTGATGACGAATTCATCGGTCCCGGGCAGGTAGTCCGGGTCGTACCTTTCGTTAAAGCTGAATAGAGTCTCCCGGTCGGCCTCGTAGGTGCGGACCTTATCGAGCAGGCTGACAAAGAGCAAATCATCCTTTTGCCGGTGCGATTTCCGGAATTCAAAGTATTGCGGTTTGATTTCCTGAAAGGCAGGCGAATCAAAGAAATATTCGCTGGCGTAAATTTCGGAGAACAGGATCTGTTCCACATCGCCGTTTGTGGCTCTTACGGGCGGGAGCTGAAAGATATCACCGACAAACAGGATCTGTTTCCCTCCAAATCTTTTCCCGGGATCACCCCCGTTTTTTCGCAGCGAGTAGTCGATCGCTTCCAGAATGTCTGAACGGAGCATGGAAATCTCGTCAATGACAATGGTATCAATTTTCTGAATAATCCGGTATTTCGGTGTATTTTTCGGGAAAAGGGTGATTTCGTCGTCCTCCGGCATGAGTGGCTTCAGCGGGAGCCGGAAGAAGGAATGTACGGTCTGGCCACCCACATTGATCGCAGCAATGCCTGTAAAGGCGGTCATCAGCACTCTTTTTTTAGTTTTTTTCGCAAAGTAGTGAATGAAGGTCGATTTACCTGTCCCTGCTTTGCCGGTGATGAAAAAACTATCCTTCGAATTTTCGATCCGGTCGAACAGGTCTTTCACGACCGGGTCTTTTTCATATCCGTCCGGCAATCCTGAAAACCGGCTGTATAAATCGGGAAGCTCCAGGTCTTCAAAAAGGCTTAACTGTGCGTCGGTTACACTCTCTCCCGATTCGATCCTTAACAAAAAAAACAGGTTTAGGCTGTTGTCATGGAAAGGATTGGCCAGGTTCAGGTCGCCGGCAAAATGCGCAAGGGTCTTCAGAATATAATAACACGTTTTTGCGAGTTTCTGAAGGTCATCCGGAAATTTGTTAAGATGATTGGCTACAGCCTCTTTCCGGATGCTGATCCCAATAAAATGCAGGTAGCTGATGAACTTTTCAACGGCCATATCGCGGCTTCCACTTTCCCAGGTTTTATAAAGACGAATAAAATCGTCAGGAAAATCGCGGGGATAGGTTTCATCCTGTCGCCCGTAAAAAAGCTGATGGGCATAGTTGCTCAGAAAGAGACCACTATGCGGATCAACCAGGGGAGACTTCATGAAATTCCCGATCCATTTCCTTTCAATATTTTTGATCTTCGCCGACATGAGCAGAAAAGGGTTTTTCTCAGATCATAAAGATACTTATTTTTGAGAACCCTTAACGGCCCGTGCGCTTGTTAAAGGGATCCAGGCCGCGCTTTTATCGTTGGCCTGAAAACTTAGGCTGACTTTTAATCTACTCCGTTAGCTGAAATTTTATATATTTCTGTAACCACTACCCTTCTTTTTTTAAATTTGCCATACGGGAACAAAGCAATTATTTATTTAAACATGCAAGTGAAGGAAGATTTTCTTTTTGATTCATATAATAACCTGTCTTTTTGGCTAAAGCAGATCGTCGATTATATCGTCATTAAATTTACAGGACTTGAAAAATACATGTGCTTTCAGACCCTTCAGCGGAACCTGAACCCCAATATGACACAAAAGGAATTCCGGGGTATGATGGAGATGCTGCTTGCAAAGCGTCTGGTTTTTCTGGACCCGGTGAAGGATGTCTATGATGTCCCCGACTGGCTGAAGCTGAAGTTGTTCCCTGTTTTGCTCAAAGACCCTATGGCAGCCGATTTACTGATTTTTATCTGTGAAGACGAGGAGCGAGGATGGGAACAGTCGCCTGAGAAATATATCCGTGATTATTTATCGGCTGCTTTCTGCGGGGAAAGTCAGTATTCGCGTGCAGCCGAAGAGTATCTGAAATCTGCATTTATCGGCGACTTCATGCAGATGAGAAAGATTTTTGTTTTACCGGAATATGACCAGGCAATGACCCGTTCTGCCCGATTGTTTCATATCTTCCTGCATGTCCTGATAAGCCAGGGATGTATTTATCTGGAAGATTTCGGTATGATCAGCCGATTTTATGACCGGAATCCTTCTTTTAAAGGATTATACAATCAGCGGGAATGTTTGCAGTCGGAGATCCTTTTTCATCAGGGAAGACTGGCGGAAGGCGGCGCTCTGATCAGGGAGTTGAATAGCAATTCAAGCTTGCTGTTAAAAGGGATGGCTGATCTTTTTCTGGGGGATTTCGCCTTATCGGTCGAGAATACGGACAGAGCAAGGGTAACCGATGAAACGGGGCAGAAAATGGCACGGATCGATCTCAGTTTTTACCACGAGTTTTTCTACTGGCTGAATTTTGCGTTTATAGCTGACCGACTTGACGTGCAGCGGCTGAACAGTTTTATTCGGAAAGCCGAAAAGAACGGGAATGACAGTTACAATGTCATCCTTCCCCTGCTGTATTTCTTGGCTAAAGATCCGGTAAAGGCGAAACAGGCATTGAACCAGCTTTCCCTCCGGTTGCCCGCGAGCTCAGAAGGAACCATCCTGAATTTCTTTTATTGTCTTACCGAATATGTGATTGAGGGATCACTCAAACCCATAACGAAATCATTGTCTTTAAGGGTGTTTGGTAAACTGAACGCGAATAGCCAATGGCTTTTCCTGAGGGAGCTTTGTTTTGTCATGGAGCGGTCTAAACTGGAGCATCCTTCCTGGAGCTGTCCGGTCCCGGTCGATGATATTCCCTGCCTGATGAGCCGGCTGCAATTTCAGGAGCCGTGGGAGCAAGTGTTGAACGGATTGCTGCAGATTGGTCGCTCGGCCGATGGGACCGCCAGAAAAGAGCAGAAACAATCACGTTTGTGTTACCTGGTTGACTTTGACGACCGGATCATTCAGCCTGTCATTCAAACGTATACCGAAAAGGGGGGATGGAGTACGGGAAGAAACGTTTCTTTGAAGCGGTTCAAACCAGGCGCTGTAGAAGGAATGACTGAGCAGGATCAACGTGTGACAGGCACGTTGACCACTTACGGAGGATACTACGGACCGCCGGAACTTTGTTTTGACTATGAAAAAGCGATGGAAGAACTATGCGGGCACCCGTTACTGTTTTTGCTGTCGAACCGGAATGTAGCGGTAGAACTGATCAAAAGCGGGCCGGTCATTTATACTGAAAAAGTGAAAGGAGGGGCCGTCCGCCTTCGTACTGACATTACTGAAGAACCTGCCGGTATTATCCTGATCCGGGAAACGCAGACCCGTTACCGGCTGGTATCGCTTACACCTTCGCAACGGTCAGTAATCCGGCTCATCCAGGAGGGAGTCAGCGTTCCGGCTGAAGGGAAGGAGAAACTGCTGAAGGCGATTTCTTCATTAAGCGGTGTGATGACGGTTCATTCGGAGTTGACCGACACGACAACGAGTTTACGGGCGGTAGAACCGGATTCGCGGATCCGGGTACAGATCGTTCCGATCGGGGATGGATTAAAGGCGGAGTTCTTTGCCAAACCGCTGGGAGAACAACCTCCTTATGTGAAACCGGGAAAAGGAGGAAAGACGATCTATGGCCGGATGAATGAGGAGAATTGTCAGTCATCGCGTAATCTTTCCCAGGAAAAGGAAAACGCGGCAATACTGAATAATGCTCTGGCGGTGTTTACGGAGGCAGACCTGACCGAAGACTCCGTTCTTTTTACAGATCCATACGATTGTCTTCAACTCCTGGAGGTGGTCCACCGGTATCAGGATATCGCTGTTCTGGAGTGGCCTGAGGGGGAACGTTTCCGGATGAAGAAGCACGCTTCGTTCGAGACGTTGAAGCTCCGGGTGAAAGGAAAGGGACAATGGTTTGAACTGGACGGCGAGTTGACCGTGGATGAGGATACGGTGATTGGGTTGAAGGAGCTGCTGCAGCTTTCGCGTAAAAGCAGAGGACGGTTCGTTGAACTGAGCGGCGGGGAGTTCCTGGCGCTGACTGAAGAACTTAAAAAGCAGTTGTCGGAGTTGGATGCGTTTGTGAAAGAAGAAAAAGACAGCGTGCTGATCAACCGGTTTTCATCACATGTTCTGGATGGGATTATACAAATGGCAGGATCGGTTCGTACTGACAGAAGCTGGAAGGATTTTAAGAAACAATTGGAACAGGCCGGTCAGGAGGAAGTGAAGATCCCTGCCGCATTGAATGCCGAACTTCG
>JBDKTZ010000386.1:0-1905 GCA_039679975.1 Prolixibacteraceae bacterium | reverse complement strand
TTCAACCAAAACGGAATCTCAGCATTTTTCTCAGACTGGCATAGGTTGAAGTAAAAACCTCATTCAATTCTTCTTGACCAAACCATCTTGCCGCTTCTATATCCTCTTCAATTTGGGGAGTAGTGATACCGTTCCCGTGATGGAGCATTTCAAACCAAGAGGTCTTCTTCAGCACCCAATTATTCGCTGACCGGATATGAGGGGAACGGTAAAGATGAAAAGTTTCAGGCAACTCTTTCATTATTTCGAGCTGACCAAGGCCAGTCTCCTCTTCCACTTCCCTGACAGCAGCCTGTGCAGCCGATTCGTTTTTCTCAATGGCTCCTTTGGGTAAATCCCACCGGCCTAAACGCCTGATGAAAAGGAAACGTCCCTTCCCATCGGTCACCAGTCCTCCCGCAGCCGATATCTGTTTAAGATTTTCAGGAAGTGTTTTCAGCAGTTCAGGACTTATTAGACAACGAATTTGTCTGGTTGAAGCTAAATGACCTCCGTCAAGAGCTGACAAAAGCGTAAAAAAATCACTAATATGCTCTATACCAACAACCTGATTAATATTATCTTTAGATGAAATATTAATTTCGGTCGTAAAGGAGAGCTGACATTCATTAAAAAAAACTTCGTACATTTGCCGGGAATCGATTAAACATTTCAAATTATGGAAGACATCCAATTGGAAGTAACCAAAAGACTAGTACAAATTAACACAATAAAAATCCAACCTTCAAATCCATTTACGTGGGCGTCGGGCTGGAAAGCTCCAATTTACTGCGACAACAGGAAATTATTGTCTTATCCTGAAACACGGACGTTCGTCAGAGATCAGTTTGTAAAACTGATCAGACAGAAATACCCTGAAGCAGAAGTCATTGCCGGAGTAGCAACCGGAGCTATTGCTCATGGGATTCTGGTTGCCCAGGAATTAGAATTACCCTTTATTTATGTTCGCTCTACCCCGAAAGATCACGGATTGGAGAACCTGATCGAAGGCGATCTGAAAGTAGGACAGAAAGTAGTTGTCATTGAAGATTTGGTTTCCACAGGAGTAAGCAGCCTGAAAACCGTTGAAGCCATCAACAATTTTGGGGGACAGGTTTTGGGAATGCTTGCAATATTCACTTACAATTTTCCGTTAGCTAAAGAGAACTTCGCGAAAGCAGGCGTTGAGTTAACCACTCTTAGCCGCTACCAGGTTCTGTTAGACGTTGCACTGGCAACGGGAGATATTAAGGAATCGCAGATCGAATCGCTGAACAAATGGCGTGAAGATCCTGCAAACTGGGGAAAATAAGATTAGATGAGTACACAGAAATACGTTAGTGAGATCAAGCTCATTGATCAAAATCAGGAGGTTGTTTACAATTATCTTTCGAACTTTGATAACCTTGCACAGTACGTGAATGATGGGTTACTTTCAAAATTGAACGAAAAAGTGCCTCAGATAAAGGTCACGGACTTTGAATCGGACCAGGACTCCTGCCGTTTTCAGGTATCGGGAATGGGGCATGCAGAGATCAGGATTATTGATCGCGAGCCTTTCAGCACGATTAAGATCAGTAGTTCAGGTGGCCTGCCGGTTGGCATTACACTTTGGATCCAACTACTGCCTGCCTCTCCCGAGCAAACCAGGATGAGGTTGACCTTGCAAGCGGAGATGAACGTGATGATCAAAATGATGATCAATAAAAAACTGGAAGATGGTATTGACCAAATGGCCGATATGTTGGCTAATCTCCCCTATCATTAGCGATCATTGACACAAAATAATGAAGAGCTGTTCCGGACGGGGCAGTTCTTTTTTATTTTAAGGGAATGATCAATTCGCTCAGTTTTTTGTTTATGTTGCGAAAGTGTGATACTTGTACGCTGATACTATTAAAGCAGAACATGAAAATTTTTAGTAAA
>JBDKTZ010000302.1:0-7766 GCA_039679975.1 Prolixibacteraceae bacterium | reverse complement strand
TAATTTCGTTTCTGCCGGGATAGGCAGAAATATGAAATGTGGCTGTAGTGTTAAGGCTGTCTCTGATCCAGAACCATCCGTTATCTTTCAACATAACGGCATCTTTATCGCCTTCCCATCCGATCGTAGTGATATTTCCTCCAAAAAAAGGATGTTTGGCTGCATTTTCTATCCATTTAGCCTGATCCTGAGCGATACCGGTATCCATACCGGTCAGCAGCACCAGGATCGTAAGGATTTCTTGAGTGAACCAGATTTTGCAAGCCTTTCGTTTCATTAGACTCATTTTCATCCGAGTTTGATTTTCCTTTATAATTTTATAAGCTGATAAGTGAAATCGTTCATATTCAGAATAACATCATAGTTTCCAGCCTCATTCACCGGAATGCCCTGGGCACCAACGCCAGGATTAATTCTGAATGTTCCTTCTCCTTTGTCTCCGAGAGAATAAGATGTTGTCCAGTTGTCGTTTATGCGGATATAAAAGACATCGGACAGAAGAGGTAAATTTTTTACAACAAAGGTTCCTGCCTTACACTCATTCGGGACGAATTTATAATCTGGTCCATTCCAGCTGTTGACTGTGGCCGGACCTACCAGTCCATAAAGACTGGCCTTTTCAAGTGAATACGTTAATGAAGACAAGTCGATCGTTACCAGGTAATGACCAGCTGCAGCCGGTATAACAGGATCCATCCCTGAATCCTTTACTAATTTTCCATACGTTCCACCGTATGCATACCCTTTCGACCAGCTGCCATCCCGGGCTGTTATTTTAAAGCCCTGATCATCAATGGACAATCCTGCCACAAACACATTCTCTGTATTCGTTGTTAAAAACGGGTACACCACAGGAGCCACAACATTCCAATTATTGAAGGGGCCTACCAGAGCCCATTCCGAAAGCGCCATTTCCTTGCAGATATTAACCTCTATGATCTCGACATGCAAACCTGCAGGAGCTGAAGCCTTTCTCACTGCATGAACGGCTGAAATATCTCCCACGAACGATTCCACTCTGTAATAAAGTATACCTTTATTATTGGGACTACCCTGACCATCTGTCGTGGAAGGATCGTTATCCAATCCCATTTTTTCCCCTAAAGCGAATAATTCCTTGTTGGATAAATGGAACGAATTCGCCGTTTGACCGGGAGATTCAAAATCAATGGTAGAAAAATCAGCATGGATTGATCCGAGGATTCTATGCCTTACCAATGCATTCGAGGGTCCGAATGAACATACATTCCATGATAATTCCTGCGCGACGGCATCGGGGGTATTCGTATCGATCAGGTAAGTGGCCTGAAATGAATTGCTGAATGAAATATCCTCCTGAGGTAATTGCACAATCAATTTTTCCACATCTGTATCACAGGAGAATGCCACAAACACAAGCATGATCAGGGCCAGCCTGTCTAGTCGGTTCTTAATAATTGTATTTCCCATGGAATTAATATTTAGGGTTCTGTTTTAGATTCCTGTTTGTCAATAAAAGAATATCCGGAATCGGGTAAATGTCTCTGTATGATTCTACTGACGTCCCACCAGCTAATCCTCCTTTAAAAGGCCATAAATAGTCTCCTCCGGTAAATCTGCCGAAACGCACTAAATCAGTTCTCCGTTGACCTTCTTCAAATAGCTCACGGGCTCTCTCATCCAGAATAAAATCCAGTGTAAGCTCTGAAGCGACCGCCAACGGAGCTCCTGCTCTTGATCGTAATTCATTGATGTATTGGATTGCTAAACCTGTATTTCCACCACCTCCCCGGAAGCAGGCTTCTACATAATTCAGATAGATTTCCCCCAACCTGATGAGTGGCATATCCATATCCACCCAATTTCCGGCAGCATCACTTCCTGCTTTCCCTTTGACATCCACATTGCTGAATTTTGCAACCATATACCCCTCCGCGAAATTTGAAGGTGTTGTTATTTCCAGCGATTGACCATTGACATAGAACATTGCTCTTGGATCACTCCATTCCACCGGTTCTCCGTTGGCGTTAAATTTCGTTGCAGCATAATCGAATTTATGCACAAGATTTTTAGTTGCCCTTATGCCATACCATCCTCCGTTAACGCCATATTTTGTAACATCAATCGTTCCGCCCAAATAAGCATGAACCATATGTGTTCCGCCTCCCCAGTAAGCGGAATAAATACCATCATAGTTGGCCGTAAGAAGAAATTCGTTTTGTGACCCGTTTTTGTTATTATCGGCCAAAAACAGTTCGTCGTAGGCCGAACCGTTCCCATTTCCGTCGGCCGTGTTTAACGAATAAGGACTGTTTATCACCTGTTCGGAGTAAGTGATTGCGTCGGTATATCTTTTTTCACCAGTATAGATTTCCGCATTGAGGTAAAGTTTGGATAATAATGCCCAGACAGTAGCCTGATCTGCCCGCCCGTAATCATTAGTCTTTGGCGCCCTTAGTAAATCTTTTATCTGAAGCAGTTCCGTTTCAACAAAACCGAACACCTCTTTCCTCGTATTTTGAAAGGGCAAATCGGTTGATATACTGGTTGTAATCGGAACATTTCCGAACAAGTCCATCAGATGGTAGTAACAAAATGCCCGGATGAACCGTGCTTCATTAATATAAAAGACAACCTCTTCTGAATCGGCCAAATTCGTTGCTTTGGATATAAATGAATTGCAATATGAAATAACGGTAGCTAAGCGGTAATACATGGTGCGGGGAAAGAAGTCCTGCGCGTCCCAGGTCATAAAGTTAGTTTCCTGAGCTCCAGGATTGGACCAGGCAATGATCGCGTTATCTGTCGATATCTCGTTCAGATAATTTGAAAGGAGCACAAAATCAGACCAGTTTGCCGATGCAGATTCAAGTCCCGGAATATCGGGAGACGATTCATTCCCCCCTAATTGACCGTTAACGGCTAAACCTTGGTATAACTTGACCAACGCCAGAAAGGCACTTTCCTGAGATTCGTAAACTTTGAGTTCTGTGAGCGAATTCGGGGAAATAGGCGACAAATCTAACTGATCATGGCACGAAACCATACTTGTCGCGCCAACTAAAATTATTATATAACCGATTAAAGTTGTTTTCATCTGTTTGCCTTTTAAAAGTTAAAAGCCAATCCTGCAGTATAAATCCGCGGGCGAGGGTAAAAATTATTGTCTATTCCACCAGGTATTTCAGGATCGATCCCCTTGTATTTACTGGCTATAAATAAATTAGACCCTGTAAGATATACCCTTAAACTACTGTTTCCGATTAAGTTAGTTATCGTATATCCTATAGTCACATTATCTAATTTAAAAAATGAGGCATTTTCAATCCAATAATCACTGATAATGCTTTCTGTTGTCAAATTAATCCACTGCGTCTGGAGATAACTCCGATGTTGATTCTTCAGATTTTCATTACTGGTTAACTGGCTGGAGCGGGAGATCGCCGCATTGTTGTTAAAAACATAATTTCCCAGGCTCGCCCTGGAAACAAGGGTCAGATCGAAGTTTTTATAAGTCAGTTCAAGAGTTAAACCCATTAATACATCCGCGAAGGGATCTTTAAAAAAATACCTGTCAGAGCCGGTAATTACCTGATCTCCGTTTAAATCAGCAAATGCTCCCTCAATAGGATTTCCTGTTTGATCATACAATTGTTTGTACACATAAAAAGAATAAGGAGCATGACCTACCTCATGCCGTTGTATCCGGTCGCCCAGGGTCCCTGAAATGATTCCAATTTCTTGCGGATTTGAAAGACGTGTTATTTCATTATCATTAAAGGAAACATTGAATCCGACACCGAACCGGAACTTATTATTCATGACAGGAATAAAATTCAGATCAAGTTCAATCCCTTTGTTTTTCATATCACCGATATTAGCTGAAATCGAATTTCCAAAGTTGGTTAACGGATCAACCTCAGATGTCGCTATCAGGTCATTCGTTTTTTTGACATATGCATTTATTGACCCTTTAATCCTTCCGTCCAGAATCCCGTAATCAACTCCAATATTGAAGGTATTGCCTACCTCCCATTTGAGAGACTCATTTATAGGTTCAGGCCTGTAAGTGGTATAAAATGTATCTCCAATCTGGTAATTGGCGCTGGAATTACTGGCAAAATATCTTGTTAAAAATGTATAATCGGTCAATCCGCTTACATTCCCTACTTCGCCATAGCCTATCCGCGGTTTTAACAAATCGAAAATGCTCTCTTTTAAAAATGATTCATTCTGCAAATTCCATGCGAGTGCTACTGAAGGAAAATATCCCCACCGGTCGTTTGGATTCAGCTTTGAAGATGCGTCGGCACGCAACGTCGCTGTTGCCAGAAATTTACTGTTAAAACTATAATTAAATCGTCCAAAGTAGGATAATAATGTGCTTTCAAAAGCATCATTATATTCAGAAATGCGGGTTGCATGATTGTCGATCTGTCCCTCGCTGTCTACAAATGACTCGATCCGTTTGAAACCATCATCTTCTGTCTTAAACTTTTGAAAAGAATGACCAACTGTAATGCTAAGCTGATTCACCTTATTGATTGTTTTGGAATAATTTAAATATGTATCAAACAGCAAATTTTTTCTGGACACCTGGTAAGTTGTATTGATCCCGTTAAACCCAATGCTGGAAGTTGGCAGTTTCTTATCAGTCACTTCTTTTCCATCGCTTTTGGTATAATCGATGCCCGCGTTGATTGTAACGGTTAACCCGCTTAAAAAAGGCAGATCAAGATCTGCTTTCAGATTGGAAATATAACTGTTAACAGTAGAATGATTAGATACCAGATCGAGTAATGCAACAGGATTTGTCGGCGCCAGCGGGCGCTGTAAAGTTCCGTCATCGTTCAGATAAGTGGTATAACGGAATAATGAATTTTCATCATATACAGGCAGGGTAGGATTGAAAACGGTCGCTGCATAGATGGCACTCTTGTTTGCAAATTCATTTTTTGTATTCATGAATCGTCCCTTTAGTTCCGTTCTTAACGCATTGTTAAAGAACTTCGGCGAAAAACTGATGGAAGAAGTTATTCTTTCAAAATTGTCGGTTTTTAAGATCCCGTCCTGATTGGTATATCCCAGAGAAACCCTGAAATCATTGTGAAGAACTTTACCCGTAATACTTAGCGCATTATCTGTACCCACCGATGTCGTATAAATTTCATCTTGCCAATTGGTATTTGCACTCCCCAGATCATCTTGAAAATCTTCTGCATTATTTAAAGACCGTATGACTTCCCGGAACTCGTTTGCATTAAACAGATCGACATATTTTATAGGAGAATAAATAGAAGTACCTGAACTGATATTAACCTTGAGTTCCTTCTTCGCTCCTTTACCACTTTTTGTGGTGATTACAACCACTCCGTTAGCTGCGCGCGAGCCATAGATAGCGGTAGACGACGCGTCTTTCAATACAGTGATGGATTCAATATCGTCAGGATTTATCAGGTTCAGGGGATTTCGTATTCCGCGGTTCTCAATGCCCAGGGATTGCGTATCTGTATCATTAAGTGGTACCCCGTCAACAACGTACAGCGGGTTTGCACTAAGATTTAAGGACCCCACTCCCCTGATCAGTATACTTGCACCTTCACCCGGTGCGCCACTGGAAGTGCATACGGAAACTCCCGCTATTTTCCCTTGTAACAATTGTTGGGTTGATGTATTTGGTCCCTTATTAAAATCATCGGAATTTACCAGATCAACGACTCCTGTAAGATCTTTTTTCCGGGCTGTGCCATATCCGACTACCACTAGTTCTTCCAGCAATTCTCCCGCTTTCATCGATACATCGACAACCGCTCTATTGTCTACTTCAATGGTTTGTGTCGTATAGCCCACAAAAGAAAATATCAGCTCTTTTGTATCTTTGGGAATCTCGATATTGTAAGCACCCTCAGAATTGGTGATTGTACCATGACTGGTCCCTGTTATCAGGATAGTGGCGCCTGTTAAAGGTTCATTCGTATCCCGGTCTGTAACCGTTCCTGATACCCTTCGTTGAGCAAAAGCGCTCTGGCAGGAAAAAAACAATATAAACATAAGGAACAAACAGGCTATCCTCACATTTATCAGGCATGTTTTGTTTGGTATTTTCATATTCGTTTAGATTTTGAGATAAGCTAATTCAAAGTTCTGGATATAAGAGAATTTCATCAATCAGTTTTTTATCAATTTTATCTGTTATCTTAGCAGAAATAACTAAATTATGATCGAAATTGAATAAATCTAACGTATAAATCAGATAATTTTGCTGACAAAGACAGACAGACAGAAGTCCCGTAAAAACCAGCGCAGGAGTACTTCAGAACGAAACAAAAGTCGTCGGGAGCCTCTGCCGGGACGAAAAAGAGTTAAGCTCCTCACACGCAAGTGGTGTTTTACGCACAAATTTGTTCACATAGATGAGCATGAAAATTTTGCCATTCCCGCGGAAGTGATGCAGGCAGACCCATACAGCGACGAAAAATATAAATGACAAAACATGAAACCATTAATCCAGAAGCTCCCGCTTAAAGAAGGAAGTTCATTTCTCGCCAGAACATATGTCACTCCTTCGTTTGAAACACCACTCCATCAGCATCAGGAATTGGAATTGGTTCTATGTGCAGGAAGTTCAGGGACAGTATTCATAGGCGATTATATTGGAGAATACAAGAAAGGAGAAATATATCTGCTTGGTGAGAATTTGCCTCATTGGTTTCGCAAAAAAGACAGCGACCTGACAGGACAATCATTGGTTGTCCAATTTAAGAATGACATGTTTGGAATCGGCTTTTTGGAACTTCCTGAATTGAACAAGATTAAGAAATTGATCGAAAATGCAAAAAAAGGTATAAAGCTAAAGGGCAATTTGAATAAAATAATCAGGCGCAAACTTGAAATCATCGAGAAGCAGTCGGGATCTGAACAATTCTTAACACTTCTCTATTGCCTGCATCAAATAAGTACATTAGAAGAATATGAGTATTTGACAGAATATTATTTCACATACACGTCAAGCAATGTACAGGATCGGATTGGCAAGGTTTACGAATATACCATGAATCACTATAAAGACAAAATAACATTGAAAGAGGTCGCAGGTTTGACGAATCAAAGTGTTTCAAGTTTCTGCAATTTTTTCAAGGTAAATACAAAAAAAACCTATATCCAGTTTTTAAATGAGGTAAGAATAAATCAGGCTTGTAAACTTCTCAAAACTAGTGACGAAACAATTACAGACATTTGCTTTGAGAGTGGTTTTGGCAATTGGGCAAATTTCAGCGTGCAGTTTAAGAAAATGCTCAATGTTTCTCCCAAAGAATACAGAAAACAATTCAAATAGAAGAGATTTATAAAATTCATAGTCAATACATTAAGTATAATTTTATTTGATCTGATCGGTCGCTGATAAAAACAACTCTCTGATTGGCGTATAACGGTCGAGGATCATTTTATGAAGCGAAATGATACGGGCAATTCATTGCAAAGTATGCGGGTCCGCTATTGTTCGTTTCAAATTTTCAAGGTAAGGTTGCCCTTTCGACAACCTTACTTTTACAGGAGGAATCAATATCCCGGATTCGGTTTAAGATTTGGATTTGCACTGATTTCCAGTTGGGGAATTGGAAACCGGGTCATATAGTCTTTCGCATGGGCTACGCCCCTTTCAATCGCCTGTGAAACAAATTTCCCATGGCGGATCAGATCCATTCGTCTTAACCCTTCTGCCACAAATTCCCATCCTCTTTCATCCAGGATAGCCTCCCTGAAACTTTCTTTTGACAGGAAATCGG
>JBDKTZ010000110.1:0-10768 GCA_039679975.1 Prolixibacteraceae bacterium | reverse complement strand
GACAGGTTTCCGGAAAAAAAGGAAAATGTAATAAATATCCTGAAGGTTTTTCCGGAGTATCCTGTAGGTTCGGTTCTTATGTACTTTTACGGTATTGACGGCAATTCCGAGCAGAGCGGCGATTTCGTCATTACTTTTTCCCCGTAAAGTTAACTTCAGAACTTTTTGGGCCATTTCAGGAAGCTTATTCACCTCGCGATAGATTTCGCGGTAGGCTTCCTCTTTAAAAACTTCTTCCAGAAAGGAATCGGACGTCTCGTTTTCTGGCCATTTATAGTTCAGGTATTTCAATTTGACTTTATCGTGCTTGATCTTGTTTAGGCAGGCATTCCGGATGGAGGTATAAAAGAATGACCTGGCAGATACCTTAGTCCCGAACGAGTCTTTCTTTTCCCAGAAGGAGAGAAAAACTTCCTGCACCAGATCTTCACATATGTCGTGATCGGGAATATACCGGTAGGCGAAGGAGGAAAAGATCGCGTAATTTTCTTTGAAGAAGTCTTCAAAGCCGACCGATTCTCCGTTTTGAAACCGTATAATGTTGTGAGTACCCGACATGTGAATAAAGTTTAGGTAGCAGGCCGTTACAAATTTAACTAATATTTTTAGAATTTTAATTTGCAAGTTGTCCCGGAGAGGGGAGAGGGATTGTTAAATTTTTATCTGACGGTTCGCTGATCTATCGGTGCTCCTTCGCTGATGGTTGGGTGAGGTATATGCTGTCGGGCCCGACAAAGGCTTATCCAAGTTCGGACAGTAACTCTTCTGCCGTATATACAGGCAACTGGGGGATGGCTTCTTTTTTCAGCTTTTTATCGGCCGACACGAAATAATCCAGCCCAAATTTTATCGCAGTATAGTACTGCAGGGCATCTTCAATATCGCCCATATTGCTGTTCAGCGCCATTAATGCCGTAGTATGGTCGCTATCGATGATTTGGACATCGTTCAACAGGGCCAGCAGTAAGTGTTTTGCCTGCCGGAATCCATATGCCTGGCTGGTATAATAGCCGGTTATATGCAGAACTGCCGAGGTCGTATATAATCTGATCCTGCCGTTCAGAGCATGTTGAACAAGGTCGCTGGCCTGCTGGAATCCTGCTCGTTGAAGTGTGAGGTCCAGGAGAAAATTGGCATCAAGAAAAACTTTAGAAGCCATATTTTTCTTTTTGCTGTTGGTAATAAGCTTCTTTTCCGTCACCTTCGATGCTGATAGCCGGTTTGGGTAGCTTCTTTACCACGTCAAGAATGTTTTTTTTATGGGCTGGCCGGGCTAAGTTCCTGAAATATTGTTCCACCAATTGGGAAACAGAGATGTCATGCCTGGCGGCATAACGCTTGGCCTGTTCTGCCAGGGCCTCATCAATGGTTATGTTTAGCCTGCTTTTCATACGTATAATTTAAAAACACAAATATACGCATAAAAATTGGGAATGCGCATAATGTGATATTATTTCGTACCGGATAAATCCAGTTGCTGATATCTGGCTTCAAGCGTCTTACGATAGAGATTTTTCATCCGTTCTGATAAAAAAGATCGACCAATCCAGTCCAACGCTTTGGTTTTATTCCTGATCATCCGGTTAAAGCTGGCTTGAATTTGCCTGTCGGTCAGTTCCATTCCTTTTCCGAGTTGCTCAAAATGGGCCCGTCTTAATTTTTTCTTTTTGCCTGCCACGGTTAGCACCGGGCTCCGTCCGGTCTACCCGCTTGGTGATATAGGATAATTCGCCTGATGCTAATCGAATCAGGGAAGACGGAACGACCCGGATACCAAACGCTTCCGAGATTCTCATGGTTACATGCTCGTTCTCAGGCATTTCCGGAAAACGGTCTGACGGCGGTTTAAAGATATACATGCCTCCCAGCGCTCCGATGACAGTAAGCCTGCTGTCGGCTTTCTCTTTTGCGGCTTTGACCAGCGACATTGAACATATTCACCGTCATCCGTCTCGGTAATGATCCGGCAAAGTACTCTTTATAATAGACTTTCCCGCTTCTCATTCGCCAAGCACTTTATTATCAACCGGTGCCAGTGTATGTCCAAACATGCGGAGAACAAGGTTCACCTTGTCCATGTTCAGATTTGTTTTGCCCTGCTCTATTTTCCGGATCACAGTCAAGGCCACTCCCGCACGTTCTGCAAACTCTTCCTGCGTGAGATTAACTTCCTTTCGTCGTTCCTTCACAAATTCCGCCAGACATTTCATTATATGCCTTTAAATATAGATTTGATTCAAAAGTACAAAATTATATGTGATAAAATATAATTATTAGATTGGAATAGCACTTATATGCTTTTAAATATAAAAGGAAATTCCGCCTCCTAAAAACGAATGCGGAGAAAAAGTAAAGAGTATGCCGTCGGCACTTGAAAAAAGCTTATCCAAACTAGGATTACCCGATATTATTTTATGGGCTGGCCGGGCTAAGTTACTGAAAATTGGGAATGCGCATAATGTGATTGAAACACTAATGCGCTGATCTTTTTTCATCCTCAATTCCAAGTCTGGGGTCAAATCGGTATACTTCTTTTTTAATCAGCTTTATTTTGCAAAAGTCAGAATGATTCGGATTCAATAAATAATTAATCTCGTCGTTTACAATAGCAGACGGGACTGCCAATACCGCACTTTTTTGCTTTGATACCCACAGATCGCCAATCTCCCTGCATTTTTCATACGCTTCTTCATTTGCCAGGCTCCATTTAGGGGGAAGAACCTTTTTATTAATGCTCTCAACTTTTATGTCGTCAGGGATTTCGACGACCTGCAATGTGAATCTTGCATTTAATCCGTTTCGTTTCCTGTGGGCAATATTCTCAAGTGTGGCAAGCGACCGGGATTCCGCACAATAAATAACATATACCTGAGCGGAATTCCATCTGGCCGGGAATCCGGATGATAAAAGTTCTTCTCCCCAGATGTGAGATACGATTCGATATGCGGTAATCATGCCGTCGCACCAAATTCAATCCGAATCAATTCCTCCAGGATCAGGTCAATTCCCGTCACTGTATTCATAATGTTCTTAGGGATAAGGTCACCAAGACCGAAAGCAGGCTCGGCAAGCCAATTATTAAATTCGTCAACGTTACCGAAGAGCAATTCTCCCTTTTCGTAAAGCTCTTTTAGCTTAACGATCAGCTCTGCCGTGTGATCAGAAAATGCTCCGTCACTTTTTTTATAATTCATGAAAGTCTTCTCACTCACCTCAAAAACCTGAGTGGCTAACACTTTTTGAGGCAACTTCGTTAAGCTCTGAATATCAATTATTACTTTATGATTTTTATTCTCGCGGATTTTATTTAACGTAGCTTTTTTAGAAATCAGTACATTACCGGCTGTTTGCCTGATAATGCCCTTCATGCCTGTGCCTGGGATTTTTTGTTGAGGTTCATTTCTTTTCAAACGGTCCTTATTTTTTGCCCTTATAGCCATGACACTGAAAATTTACAATTAGTATATGTCAAAAGTATCATTTTAATTGCATTCAGTCAAAGATTGAAAGCTTTTATTTATCACAGTATAGTACCGCAGTGCATCTTCAATATCGTCCACATCAAGAAATAAACGCATAAAAATTGGGTATACGCATTGTGTGATAAATCATTAGATTTCCTGATAAATTTTTTTCAAAAAAGTTTGATTTTCTTGTCTATAAAACTAACAAGCTTCAGTATTAATAGCAGAGTTGTTAAAATGATTATTTGGCTTTGATGGCGGGTTCACTTAAAGCAGTTTTGCTATGATTTGGAACGAATGTAATCCATCAGAAAGGTTAATTCGTAGTTAGTATCTTTAATTTTAAGCAACTTCGTGATGAAGCAGGAGAAAAATATCGATTTTGAATCGTTGGTGGAGGATGGAGATTTTATCCGTGCAGTTACTGCAGATAAAGCATTAGCAAGGGAGTATCTGTTAAATCTGTGCAGAGAAAATCCCGGCAAGGAAGAAATTATCGGTGACGCGGCAGGTTTTATACAGCATTATCAGTTAAAAAAGACGGTAGATCAGGAAACGGTTGCTGAAATGTGGAAGTCTGTTATACAAAAATGGGGAGACGCGAAAATGATTTCTCATTTTCGTATTGGGATGCCGTTGAAAATTGCAGCTTCAGTGGCGATTATAGTATCTCTTGGCTTTTATATTTACTATTCTGTTCTTCAAAGAGATTCACTACGTGAGTATGCCGAAGAGCCTGTCGAAGCCGGCGATGAAGCCAGGATCATTATTTCGGATGGATCGGAATACCCGTTAAAGGAGAATGAGGCAAATGTAAGATATGATGTGGACGGAAGGGAAATTGTCATTGAGGAAAAAGGCCAAAGAACGGAAACGCTTGCGAATTCCTCCGAAACAGGAGAGACAATTCTTAATCAAATTATTGTCCCTTATGGACGAAGGCACTCTCTGACGTTAAGCGACGGAACGGTAGTGCATCTTAATTCCGGAAGCAAGCTGGTTTTTCCGGCCAAATTTTCAGACAACAACCGGAGAGTTTACCTAAAAGGAGAGGGTTATTTTAACGTTGTAAAGAAAGGTGGTATTCCGTTTATAGTCAAGACTGATTATGTTGATGTAAAAGTTTTAGGGACTCAATTCAATATAACAGCCTATACAGATGATCATTCGTTATCGACGGTCCTGGTTGAGGGGAGTGTTAAGGTTTATTCAAAGAAATTTCTCAGGAACAGCGGATGTGAAATCGCTCCCGGGCAAGGGTATTTTTATTCCGGAACCAATGATGATTTTGTTGTCCGGGATGTTGATGTGAACGACTACATTAGCTGGACAAAGGGCGTGTTGCTGTTTCGCGATCAGACATTTCTGTCGGTTGTTGAGAAAATTAAAAAGTACTATAATGTCAGCATTGTGGTTAAAGATGAGCTGGCGGAACGGCGGATTACCGGAAAACTGGTTTTGAGTGATAATATTGAAGAAACATTAGCCTATCTGGCAAGCACAACGAAATCGAAATATTTTGACAGTAAAGGCTCTTATCTGTTTATGAAATAATAGTTTAAAACCGGAAATAGTGGTTTAATAAAAAATGATATACGAATGAGATGATTTGAAAAAATGAAAAAGCCGGTAAATGCTACCAACATTTACCGGCAAAAGTCGAAAAGATTAAAAGTGAAATTTTTAACCAACGCAAATTTATGAAAAAAATGAGTAAATGGAAGCATGGCGATTATCGTCATGTGAAGAAGTTTTTATTGATTATGAAACTTACTTTCCTTGTTTCTTTTCTGGGGATTATGAGTTTAAGCGCTTCAACTTATTCTCAGAAAACGAAATTGTCTGTTGATCTTAAGACAGCCCCGATAACGGAAGTCTTAAAATCGATTGAAGATCAGAGCGAATTCGTGTTTATTTACGAAAGTGACGTATTGGATTTTGATAAGAAAATCTCTTTGATGGCCAAAGAGGTTACGGTTGACCGGATTCTTGCAAAGGTTTTTAAGAATACCGGGATTACTTACGAAATTCATGATAAGCAGGTGGTCTTAACGAAAGAGTCCGGCTCAGGCCTGCAAGTTCTAAGTCCATTGATAAACAACGGAGTACAAAGTATTCAGAAGAAAAAGATAAGCGGTACGGTGTATGATGAGGAAGGAAAACCTGTTCCCGGCGCTTCAGTCGTTATTAAGGGTACCACCCAGGGAACGATCACTGATGCCGATGGGGCTTTTCATGTCGAAGTTGTTCTGGGAGCTGTACTCAGTATTTCTTTTATCGGTTATCAGGCTCAGGATATTCAAACTAACGATAAATCTGTCGTTCATATCATTCTGCAAACGGCCACAAAGGAAATTGAAGATGTTATGGTTGTTGCATTTGGGAAGCAAAAGAAAGAAAGTGTGATGAGCTCAATCACAACAATCAACCCGGAAAAACTTAAAATTCCCTCCAGCAATCTTACAACCGCTTTGGCCGGACGAATCGCAGGGATTATCTCCTACCAAAGAAGCGGAGAGCCTGGCCAGGACAATGCCGATTTCTTTATTCGCGGGGTGACAACTTTTGGCTATAAAAAAGATCCCTTAATATTAATAGACGGGGCCGAACTGGGATCGGAAGTTCTGGCTAAACTGCAGCCTGACGATATTAAAAGCTTTTCGATCATGAAAGACGCGACCGCGACAGCCCTGTATGGTGCACGTGGTGCAAACGGTGTCATTCTGATAACCACAAAGGAAGGAGTAGAGGGTAAAACCAAAGTGAATGTCCGGTTTGAAAACTCCATATCGATGCCTACCCAGAACTTAAAATTAGCTGATGGGATTACCTATATGAAACTTCACAATGAAGCGGTAAAAACAAGAGACCCTCTGGGAATATTACCGTATTCGCCCGAAAAGATCGCGAATACCCAGGATGGTAAAAACCCGGTCGTTTATCCCCTGGTCGACTGGATGGACATGTTATTTAAGAACTTTACCAATAATCAACGTGTAAACATGAACATTACCGGCGGTGGTAAAAAAGCGCGTTATTATTTAGCTGCCACAGTAAACCGGGATAATGGGATTTTGAAGAATGAGGGGATTAACGATTTCAACAACAATATCAGGCTGACAACATGCAATGTGAGGTCGAATACAAATATGAACCTTACAGGTACTACCGAAGTGATTGTAAGAATGCATGCAACGATCAGCGACTATAATGGCCCGATAACAGGAGGTGATGGAATATACCAGAAAGCGCTGAAGGCGAATCCAGTTCTCTTCCCTGCGTATTATCTGCCCGATGAGGAAAATAAATACGCCAATCATATTCTGTTTGGTAATTATGGTGACGGTAATTACTACAACCCATACGCTGATATGGTAAGAGGGTACAAAGATTACAGAAAAACATTGATGCTGGTGCAGTTCGAATTAAAGCAAGATTTATCGTTTCTCACCAAAGGGCTTAGTTCCAGGGTTATGGTGAATACAACCAGAGATTCATATTACGATGTGTCTCGTCATTATACACCTTATTATTACGGGATCGATTCGTACGATAAAACAGCAAATACCTACACGCTCGACTTACTCAATGAGGGCGAAGGAACAGAATATCTGGATTATGATGAAGGACAAAAAATAGTGAATTCACAAAGCTACCTGGAAGCAACAGTTGAGTATAATACTAAAATAAATAGTGAGCATGGTATTGGAGCGCTGCTGGTCTACACCATGAATGAGCGGTTGGTTGGTAACGCCGGCGATTTGCAAAAATCTTTGCCATACAGAAATATGGGATTAGCAGGGCGGTTTACGTATTCATACTCCGATAAGTATTTTGGAGAGTTTAATTTCGGCTATAACGGCTCTGAACGCTTTCACGAAGATCGTCGTTTCGGATTCTTCCCTTCTATTGGAGTGGGCTACCTGATTTCAAAGGAATCTTTTTTCCAAAACCTGGAACCTGTGATGCCGAAATTAAAACTCAAGGCTACTTACGGTCTTGTCGGTAATGATGCCATTGGCAGTGAAGATGACCGGTTTTTTTATTTGTCAAACGTTAATATAAACGACCCGGAGCGAGGAGCCTCTTTCGGCACTCATTTTATGTCATCACCATATAGCCGGAATGGAGTCTCCATATCTCGTTATGCCAACGAAGATATTACCTGGGAGATTGCCAAAAAAATGAATGCCGGCTTTGAATTAGGAATGTTTAAAAATTCAGCACTTGAAATACAGGCTGATTTCTTTACCGAACATCGGTCAAATATCCTGATGGACCGCGCATATATTCCCATAACCATGGGACTTCAGGCAACTCCCAGAGCGAATGTGGGAAAATCGTCAGGGAAAGGCATCGATATATCTGTGAATTATAATATGATGGCAGGAGAAGATTTCTGGCTGACAGGAATGGGGAACTTTACCTATGCAACAAGTAAGTTTATGGCATATGAAGAACCGAATTATTCTAAAATACCCTGGAGATCATGTGTTGGCCGGAAATTAAGTCAAAAATGGGGATTGATTGCCGAGCGGTTGTTCGTTGATGAAGAGGAAATTGATAACAGCCCCATCCAAAATTTTGGTTTATATCAGGCCGGGGATATAAAATACCGGGATATAAACCGTGACGGACAAATCACCCGTTTAGATGAGGTTCCGATTGGTTATCCCACATCGCCTGAAATCGTTTACGGTTTCGGATTTTCCATGGGATATAAAAACATTGACCTGTCCTGTTTCTTTCAGGGACTGGCAAATGAGTCATTCTGGATTGACGCCAATGCGATGTCTCCGTTTATTGATACAGATGCAACCGATGGCGTTACAACCAATAATGCACTTCTTCAGGTGATCGTTGACAGTCACTGGTCTGAAGAAAGACCCGATATAAACGCTTTTTGGCCGCGGCTTTCTACTGTTTCTAATTTGAATAACAATGAAACAAGCACATGGTACATGAGAGATGGCTCTTTTTTAAGGCTTAAGACATTAGAAATAGGATATTCGTTTCCCCAAAGATGGGTGAATCGCTGCAAAATTCAGCATTTCAGGATATACGCCACAGGATCAAATCTGTTAACCTTTAGTAAGTTCGATCTTTGGGATCCGGAAATGGGATCAAATGGATTTGGGTACCCGATACAAAAAGTTTATAACATTGGGTTGCAAGTATCATTCTGATTCAAACATCAGCAACCACTAATGAAAGAAAACAATTGTTTATAACCCGATGAAATATACTTAAAATGAAACTAATAAACTCGATACTAATATTTTTACTGGTTGGCTTATTGCAGGCATGTAATTATCTGGACATTGTTCCGGATAACATACCAACCATTGAAATGGCGTTTTCTGACAGGCAAAGCGCTGAAAAATACTTGTTTACGTGCTACAGTTACGTGCCCGCTGCGGGGAGTCCCATCGCGAATCCTGCCTTGACCGGCGGAGATGAAATTTGGTTTTTATATCCTTTAACTTCCGAACAACTTAATTGGCAGACGAACTTTGATAATGTCAACATTGCAAGAGGATTACAGAACGTTAATTCTCCGCTGGCCAATTATTTCGATGGGGGTATGTTTATAGCAATCAGGGACTGTAATACGTTCCTTGAAAGTATAGACCAGGTAAAAGACATAACCGACTTTGAGAAGAAACGTTGGATTGCCGAGGTAAAATTTTTAAAGGCATATTACCACTATTATTTGCTTCAGCTCTATGGGCCGGTACCCTTAGTTAAAGAAAATTTGCCTGTTTCGTCTGATCCCGGCCAGGTAAAAGCGTTTCGGGAACCATTTAATGATTGTGTTGCTTATATAGCTCAGCTTTTGGATGAAGCCGTCATTGATTTGCCCGAAAAAATACAACTGAAAAATACCGAGTTAGGAAGAATAACGAAAGTGATCGCTCTTTCGTTAAAAGCAAAACTGTTAACTCTGGCAGCCAGCCCGTTGTTTAATGGAAATTCCGATTTTGCAGGAACGGTTGATAAGCAAGGGAGAACATTATTTAGTGATACTTACGACCCAGACAAGTGGGGAAAAGCCGCAGTCGCTATTAAAGCTGCGATTGACGAAGCGGAAAAGGCTGGAAACAAGTTGTATTACTTTACTGATCCGGTCGACATTTCTGACAGTACAAGGGTGAAAATGAACATCCGGAACAGTGTGTGTGATCCATGGAATGAGGAGCTTATCTGGGGATCTGTAAAGGATCCATACACCATTCAGAGTCTGTGCCAGGGCAAACTTAAGGCAACAGATAAGGGCAGCCAGACAATCCGATGCAACTATAGCCCTACTATGGAAGTAGCAGAAACATTTTATACCGAACATGGAGTACCTATTGATGAAGACAAAGATTGGGATTATGAAGGGAGATATGGAACAAGAAAAGCGACCAGCGACGACAGGTACTATATAAAAGAAGGCTATGAAACGGCAAAGCTGCATTTTAACAGAGAACCGCGTTTCTATGCCAGTGTTGGTTTTGACGGAGGTATTTGGTATGGGCATGGCGTGCTCGATGACGATGATCCTGATATCGGCTATTTAAAGCAAAAAAATTCGGCTGACCAATGGGGAATGAGGATCGGATTCGGATGGTTTTCGATAACAGGCTATCTGGCGAAAAAGGTTGTCAATTATAATAATATCGTACCTGAATCGTGGAACAGCTATTCCGTGGAGAACTATCCGTTCCCAATCATCCGCCTGGCCGATTTGTACTTATTGTACGCCGAGGCATTGAATGAATCGGGTGCTCCCCTTTCTGAAATTGATGATTGGATCGATGTTGTCCGTGCCCGGGCAGGATTGAAAGGGGTTGTCGAGTCATGGACGAATTATTCCAAAACTCCGGATAAGGTGACTACCCGTGAGGGGATGCGTAAAATAATCCAGCAAGAACGTTTGATCGAATTGGCTTTTGAAGGAGAACGCTTTTGGGATTTAAGGCGTTGGAAACTTCTGCAAAAGTACAGCAATAAACCCATACGGGGATGGAACGTGGAAGGGGCGACAACAAACGACTATTACGTTCCTACTGTTATTTTCCAACGTGAATTTACTTATAAAGATTACCTGTGGCCGATAAGTGAAAATGATCTGATTGTAAATGATAATCTGGTTCAAAATCCAGGCTGGTAACACAAACCTAAAATTATTAACTATGAAACCGATATATATACCGTATTTGTTTGCATTGCTTCTGATAGGCGGATGCGGAAAAGAAGAACCTGTTGGGCAAATACCGACTGACAATATTCCTCCGAGAAATATTACAAATATAGAAGTA
>JBDKTZ010000437.1:0-5878 GCA_039679975.1 Prolixibacteraceae bacterium | reverse complement strand
GAAAACAGGAGAACGGAGACAGGAAACCGGAATTTTCCGGTGTCCCGTCTCCCGTTTCCCTGTTCCGTCCATTCTTGTGTCTAAAAAATAATTTCAAATGAAGCGAAGAAATTTTATTGGCAGCGCAATGACGGTTGCTGCCGGAGTTACCATCATCCCCGGGCAGGTAATGGGGAAAAAATTTGGCTATACAGCGCCCGGCGATAAGCTGAACATAGCCGGGATCGGGGTAGGCGGCATGGGCCGGCGCAACCTTTCGAACATGAATACGGAGAATATCGTAGCGCTGTGTGATGTGGGCTGGCGTTATGCGGATAAGACTTTCAAGGATTATCCGGACGCAAAGCGGTACAAGGACTGGCGTGTGATGTTCGATGAAATGGGCAAATCGATCGATGCCATTATGGTTGCCACACCCGATCATAGCCATGCCGGGGTTACGGCCCATGCGATCACCCTGGGGAAGCATTGCTACACCCAGAAACCGCTGACGCACTCGGTGTATGAATCGAGGCTTTTGACAAAGCTGGCAAAAAAGTACAGGGTTGCCACCCAGATGGGTAACCAGGGAAACTCGTTCGACTGGTGCCGCCAGGTGGCCGAATGGATTGAATCGGGAGTGATCGGGGAGGTGTACGAGGTCCACTGCTGGACCGACCGGCCGATCTGGCCGCAGGGTCTGGCTGAGCCCAAAGGCGGGGTTCCGGTTCCGGAAACCCTGGATTGGGACCTGTGGATCGGTCCGGCCAAAAAGCGGACGTATGATCCGGCCTATACGCCATGGAACTGGAGAGGTTTCTGGGACTTTGGAACAGGCGCCCTGGGCGATATGGCCTGCCACATCATGGATCCGCTGTACTGGGCACTGGACCTGAAATATCCATCCAGCGTAAGCGCCAGCTCGACCTTGTCGAACCTGTATTCACCGCCGCAGGCGCAGATTGTGCGGTATACCTTCCCGGCACGTGCTGCCAGGGGAAAGGTGAAGATGCCGGAAGTGAAAGTTTACTGGTACGACGGAGGTTTGCTGCCTGATCGCCCGGAAGAATTAAAAGACGGGGAAATGATGGGTGATGAGAACGGAGGCATTATCTTTACCGGCACCAAAGGCAAGATCATGACGGGCTGCTACGGGATGAATCCCACCTTGCTTCCCAAATCGGAGATGGCGCATTTTGAACAACCGAAAGCCCGCATTCCGCGGATCAAAGGGGGAAACGGCGATATCTGGAGCACCAACGCCCACGAGCAGGACTGGATCAGGGCCTGCAAGGAGCCTGCAGAAAGCCGGGTTGAATCGTCCTCGAATTTTCAGTTTTCGGGTCCGTTCAATGAAATGGTAGTGATGGGTGTGCTGGCCACGCGGCTGTCGGGTCTTCAGGGACTGCACCGGGAGCTGAAGTGGGACGGGGAGAAGATGGAATTTACCAACATCTCCGCCTCAGACAAGATCCGGATTGTGACCCTGGACGATTACGCGGTGGTTGACGGGGATCCGCACTTTGACCGGCGGTTTGCCGATTTCAGTGCGCAGGATATGGCCCGGGAGTGGATTAACCACACCTACAACAATGGCTTCAAATTGCCTGAAATGCCTGCATAATGACAAAATAACCGGAGAAGCCTTCAGGCTTCTCCTTAACTGACAGATATGAAAAATAAAATTGTATTGATGATGTGCTGCCTGCTGGTTGCCTTTGGCGCGCAGGCACAAAAAAAGGCTGAGAAACAGGGCTGGCGATTGGGTATGCAGTCGTATTCGTTCCATAAATTTCCACTCACTGAAGCGCTGGATAAGACACAGGAATTGGGACTGAAATACATTGAGGTATTTCCCGGTCACAAACTCGGTGGAAAATGGGGCGATCAGGTATTTGGTCCGGCGATGGACGCCGCAACCCGTAAGGAGATTAAGGATCTCGCCGCATCGAAAGGTATCAAAATCGTATCGACAGGTGTGGTGGTAACAAACAGCCCGGATGAATGGGAGCCTTTCTTTAAGCTGGCAAAAGAGATGGGAATGGAATATATCTCCTGTGAACCGGCCCTCGCTGACTGGGATCTGGTGGAGAAGCTGGTCAGGCAGTACGGAATTCAGGTATCTGTTCACAACCATCCTAAGCCGTCGGTCTACTGGAACCCGGACAACCTGCTCAGTGCCATCGAAGGTCGCAGTAAGAAGATCGGCTCCTCGGCCGATGTGGGCCACTGGAGAAGGGAAGGGCTGAACCAGATCGACTGTCTGAAGAAGCTGGAGGGCCGGATCATCTCCCTGCATTTTAAAGATATCGCGGCGAAAAAAGAAGGCGAAAAGGAACAGCATGATGTAATCTGGGGCACCGGCATTCTCGATGTGAAAGGCATGCTTCAGGAGTTAAAACGGCAGAATTTCAAAGGTGTTTTCTGCATTGAATATGAAAACAACTGGGACAACTCGGTTCCCGACATCCGCAAAAACATTGAATATTTTAACCAGGTAACTGAGGAGATCCTTTAAGTACACTGGAATCTAAAAAGCAGGAATGTGCTTCATTATTGAAGGGTATTCCTGCTTTTTTATGCTTTTTCGGAGCTGCCGTTTTTGCTTTTTTGCTTCTTTTTGTAAGCCGAGGGAGTTTCGCCGGTTTGCCTGACAAAGGTTTCGCGGAAGTATTTCAGGTCGTTGAATCCCGTGCGGTAAGCTGCTTCCGACACAGTCATTCCTTCTTCTTTCAGCAGGCGGAGGGATTCCCGGATCTTCACCGAGCGGATGAATTCATTGATTGACAAGCCTGTCAGCATTTTGATCTTCCGGTAGAGTGATGACCGGCTGAAATTCAGGTCCTCGGCCAGTTTAAGCACAGCGGCATCCGATGTCAGATATTTGCCAAGTATGATCTGTTCCGCTTTTTGCAGGAATTTTTGCTCCCTTTCTACCAGCGTTTTATCAGGTTGAACTTCCTGCTGCGGTTGAGCCTTCTTCTCTTTAAAATAATTCGACAGATTGATCCGGTTTTGGATAAGTGTTTCAACCCGTGCTTCCAGTATTTCGAAGTGGAAAGGCTTGGAGATATAATCGTCTGCGCCCGTTTTCAGCCCGGTCAGCTCGTCGGCAACGGTTCCTTTGGCCGTCAGCAGAATAATCGGAATATGGCTGGTGGCCGTGTTGCTTTTCAGCTTTTTGCACACTTCTGTACCCTGAATGCCCGGCATCATAATGTCGGAAATGATGATATCGGGGATCAGCTTTTCAGCCAGTGCCAGTCCCTTTTCTCCTTCTTCGGCTGTATACACCTCAAAGCCGGCAGCAAACTTGCCCGAGAGCAGCGTTAGAATATCCGGATTATCTTCAATGATCAGCATAATCCTGTTTTCGGGCTTATCTTCTGCAAAAATTGCAGGTATTTCTTTCTGAACAGCAGTCCGGTCTTCTTCCCGCTCTGTCTCTGCCGATTTGATCTGATTGTCTTTAAAATGCCGGTGGCCTTTCAGAAAAGTAAGCCGGAAAGTGCTTCCTTTACCGGGCATGCTGTTCACGCTTATTTGTCCTTGATGCAGTTCGATAAGTGATTTGGTGAGTGACAATCCGATACCTGTGCTGGTCGATTTATTTTCTGTCTTAAAGTACCGTTCAAAAATAAAGGGCAAAGCTTTTGGGGAAATACCGGATCCCGAATCGGAAACTTCAATGATGACCTGATGCCGGGCTTCTTCAGCACTTACGGATATGGTGCCGCTTTGCCGGGTATATTTGAAAGCATTCGATAACAAATTATTCATGATCATGGAGAACTTATCGGGGTCCACCCAAAGGTCGACCGGCTGAACGGGCATTGCCAATCGCAGATTGACCCTTTTGCTGTCGGCCAGTTCTTTAAAATTGGAAAGGTAATCGGGCAGCCATTTGGTCAGACTGATCTTTTCAACGGCAAAATGAGGTGTACCGGTTTCAATGCTTCGGAATTCCAACAGTTGATTAATCAGTTCAAGTAAACGGGAGGAATGATAGCTGGCTGTTTTCAGTGATTCCGTCACTTTTTCATTCTTCGATCGTCCTACCAGTCTTTTCAGGTCGTCAACAGCACATTCAATAAGCGTCAGCGGTGTCCGGAGTTCATGGGAGATATTCGTGAAAAATTCAAGCCGCTCATGATGAATTTTTTGTTCTTTATATCTGATTTTCTGTTCAAACTGCAATTGGTTGAGCATACGGATCTGTTTGATCCTGAACCGAAAAACAGCATGGACAAGACCGGCGAGTACGGCAATATAAAGTAAGTATGCCCATAGTGTCTTCCAGAACGGAGGGATGACTTCGATCAAAATGGAAGCCTCGCGGTGATTCCAGACCCCGTCAGGATTGGATGCCTTCACCTTCAGGGTGTAGGTTCCCGATGGTAACTGACGGTAAGTCGCAGAATTGTTCGTTCCCGCGTCGTTCCATTTTTCATCATAGCCTTCAAGCATATATTTATACTGGCATTTATTAGCGAAAGGGTAATGAATCGCCTGAAATCCGATGGTGAAAACAGACTGCCGGTGATTTAAACGGATTGGTGGATTAAACTCCATACTATATCCGATTACATCGCTTCCTGGAATAACCTCTTTGTTGAAAATTTTAAGATGGGTAAAAACCACCCGTGGAATGACCTTCGATGGTTGAATAAATTCCGGTCTGAAAAAATTTAAGCCGTTTGATCCTCCGAAATAGAAAGTGCCGTCTGTTGCTGCAATACAGGAGTTATTCAGAAATTCACCGGGAAGTACACCGTTGGTTTGGTCATAATTGATAAACGTTTTTGACGTTGGATCAAATCTGGAGATCCCTTCGTTCGTGGTCAGCCAGAATAAGCCGTTGGAATCTTCGAGAATGGAAAGGATGGTATTGCTCGCGAGTCCGTCTTCCACGCCGTAATTGGTAAAGCTCCAGTCGTTCTGATCCAGGCACGACAGTCCACCATACTGGGTTCCGATCCATAGCTTTCCGTCCTTATCTTCTTTCAAAAAATAGACGTCGTTCGAAGGCAGACTATTGCTGTTTCCGGGAATGCTCGTGAAACTTTTCCTGCTTTTTGTCAGGGGATCAAACCAGATCAGCCCTCTGGAATGGGTACCAAACCAGTAACCGCCGTTTTTTGATTCGATGATGCTCCGGACATCCAGGCTTCCCAGTTCTCCGACATTCAAAAAACGGTCATTCTCCCGGTTATAAATAGAAACGCCTTTCCAGTTTGTTCCGATCCAGATCAGTTTTTTCGAATCTTCATAAATGGCCCGGATATCACAAGCATAGTCGCCCTTTGCATATGCCGGAATTTCGTTGTACACTTTAATCTTTCCTGTTGCCGGATCGATCCGGTTGATGCCGCCGCGGTAGGTCCCGAACCATAGTTTTCCGTCCGAGCCGGTGAGGGCGCAAAGAACGGCGTTGTCACTTAATCCGTTGCCATCGGGTTGATGTTTAATTCGATTAATGATACCCAGACGGGGATTCCAGACGTCGATTCCTCCGCCGTCGGTTCCCAGCCAGAGATTGCCGTCCCTCGCCTGGGTAATTCCCCAGATCTTCTGGTGAGAAGTACTCTCCGGATGCCCGGGGTCATACTTCAGCGTGTGGATCTTATTGCGGTATTCATTTACAAAATGTAATCCTCCGCTGTAGGTCCCCAGCCAGAAGTTCCCTGACCGGTCCCGGAAAATTTTATTGATACACCGGTTGGCCAGGCTGCCTTCCGAAGTTCCGGTCTGGTATTTCACGGCCCGAGCCTGTTCGCCATCGCGCATGATGTCGGCGATTGCTGCGATGCTCAGGCCGTTTTCACGGGTTCCGATCCATAGGTTATCCCGGTCGTCGATAAGCAGCGACAAAACTTCCCGGTCAGGAAGAAAAGTATTT
>JBDKTZ010000294.1:0-8536 GCA_039679975.1 Prolixibacteraceae bacterium | reverse complement strand
TATTACTGGCAAACCGAAGCCCCGCGAAACTTCAGGTTAAGTCTTGCCTACCGCTTTTAAGCGGATTTCCGGATGGATCGCCCGATTGAAATTCTGTCCGGCCTTGCAGGGACGGAATTTCGATTTATCGGTTGAATACTTAAATGTTCATTGTAAAAACTGACAACGCATGACTTTTAAACAGATTACAGGAAAACTTCATCTCTGGCTGGGATTTGTTTCCGGAATTATTGTCGCTTTTCTGGGAATAACCGGTTGTATGCTGGCTTTTCAGCACGAGATTGAACAGATAACCAATCCGTATCAGTTTGTTGATGTTCAGGAAAAACCCGTTCTTCCACCGTCAAAACTTCACGAAGCAGCGGTGCAGGCTTTACCCGGAAAGCATATTCACGGCATTGCCTACCGGGAACCGGGTAAAGCTGTTGTTGCCACTTTTTACAGCGAGGAGTATTATTACCTGGTTTACTTAAACCCTTATTCGGGCGAAGTGCTTAAAGTGAAAGACATGAGCCGGGATTTTTTCCGGATCATCGTCAACGGGCATTTTTACCTTTGGCTTCCGCCTGCCATCGGGCAACCTATTGTCGCTACAGCTACCCTGATTTTCGTTTTTATGCTGATAAGCGGCATCATTTTGTGGTGGCCCCGAAAAGGCCGGTTTACCAGGCAAACATTCTCGGTTAAATGGGCCAATTCAGATCGTTTGAATCTCGACTTGCACCGGGTGCTTGGTTTTTACGCCTCGTGGATTTTGATTTTTACCACGCTTACCGGACTGGTCTGGGGATTTCAGTGGTTTGCCCGGTCGACCTACTGGCTGGCTTCCGGAGGCAAACAACTGACCGAATTTTACATGCCGGCAGTGGATTCCATTCCGGCACAAAAGCCGGAAACTCCGGCTGTCGATGTTTTGTGGCAACGCATGTCCAAAGAATACCCCTCAGTAAAAATGCTCGAAGTTCATATTCCTGAGAACGACAGTTCGGCCATTGAAGTGGCGGCCAATCCCGACGACCAAACCTACTGGAAAGCCGATTACCGGTACTTCGATCAATACACGCTGGAAGAGATAGAGGTGACCCACATCTATGGCAAATTAAGCAATACCACGGTGGCCGACAAAATTGCCCGTATGAATTACGATATCCATGTAGGCGCCATTGCCGGCCTAGCCGGTAAAATCCTGGCGTTCTGCGCCAGTTTAATGGCAGCTTCCCTGCCGGTTACCGGGTTTCTGATCTGGCGAAGCCGGAAAAAGAAGCGGCAAAGACCGCTTTTTCAGTAACGGGATTATCAATCTGTTGAAATACAAGACTATGTTTGGAACTGCAATCAAAAAAATATTCAGGAAACCAACCGGTCAGCAAACCGACGACGTGGTTATTTTATACGGGAGTCATTCCGGCAATTCGGAGTTCATTGCCAAAGAAGCGCAGAAGCACCTGAAAAAGAACGGACTTTCGGCAAGTGCCTGCAATATGGCCAAATATGAGTTCCGGAAGCTGACGAATGAAAAGTCGGTTTTGATCGTTGTGAGCACACAAGGTGAAGGCGACCCGCCCGATTCGGCCCTAAAATTCTATAAAAACCTGTTTGCCGAAAATGCGCCATTGCTGACCCGCCTGCAATTTGCCGTTTGCGCACTAGGCGACAGCAGCTACGAACAATTTTGTAAAACAGGCAAAGATATCGACCGGCGGCTGGAAGAACTGGGCGCTGTTCGCTTTCATCAGCGGGTTGATTGCGATGCGGAATTTCATCAGACCGCTTCGAAATGGATTTCTGAAGTTCTCCGGAAGTACAAAGTCTCCGGGACTGAAGTTACACCCATACAAATTAACAGCGAAAGCCAACATCGGGCTCATCAGGCGGTTGTCAGGGAAAAAGTGAGGTTAAATGCAGGATCACTATGCGAAACCTATCATCTTGTGTTGGTAACCGGGCCGGGGTTTCATTACCAGCCAGGCGGCTCGGTTGGCATTGTACCGCAAAATCAGGAAGAACTGGTGGCGCAGATTTTAAAAAGGCTTGACCTTTCCGCCGAAATTTCGGTTGCTTACCATAACGAAACGGTTTCATTGAAAGAATTACTGACCCGTCATTTTGAACTGACCTCCGTTAATAAGAAATTATTAGAAGACTATCAACGACTTACGCAAAACAAGGAACTGGAGCAACTGCTCAATGATGAAGAGAAATTGCCTGATTACCTTCATCATCGCGATTTACTGGATTTAATTACTGACTTCCCCTTTTCGGCAGATCCCGTAGATCTGGTTGCTATTCTTCGAAAACTTCAGCCCCGGTACTATTCCATTTCTTCCAGTCAGCAGAAGCATCCCGGCGAAGTTCACCTGATCGTCAAATTGGTAAAGTCGGAGAAAAACGGACGCGTCCGTTCCGGAGCCTGTTCTTCGTACCTGAACCAATGGATCGAAGTTGGCCGGAAAATCAATTTGCAATGGATACCCAATGAGCAATTTCGCCTGCAACCCAATGGATCGCCAATGATCATGATCGGCGCCGGAACCGGAATCGCGCCATTCCGTGCTTTTTTGGAAGAAAAAGAAAGTTTGAAGATTCCTGGAAAAAGCTGGCTGTTTTTTGGGGAAAAATATCGGGAACATGATTTTTTTTACCGGGAAGATTGGGAATATTGGATAGAAAACAAGGAGATGGAACGCATTGACCTTGCGTTTTCCCGCGATCAGACTGAGAAGGTTTATGTGCAGCACAAAATTGAAGAGCAAAAATCTGACTTCTACGACTGGTTGCTCCAGGGTGCTCATCTTTATGTTTGTGGCCCGGTGGCCATGGGGCACGATGTGCGGGAAGCCATTTGCAGGGTGATCCAGTCGGCCGGAGAAAAAACAAAGCCGGAAGCTTTGGCATTTTGGGAAAAAATGATTGAGGAAAACCGGATCCATCAGGATATCTACTAGGAATAGCGGCAGAATGGAGGCTAAAGGTATATTCAGGCGGGACGGCCCGCAAATGAAGGACTAAAGTTAATCAAGATCAGGAAAAAGAATCAAAGCCAGGTCTCTAAAATCGAAGTAACCGATAAAATCGAAGAAATCGATTGTACAGGGCGAGTCTGATCGGCGCTCATCTTTTATACTTTCACGAAATAATTGCCCCGGCCCAAAGCTGTTGCAGAAATTCCTTCCAGGGAAGTATCAAAACATCCCCTATTTTTCGGGGAAGAGGATCATTGCTGACCAGGATCGATTTTTTTACAGCATATTCTTCAGCGAAGCTTTTCAATCCTTTCAGATGCCGGGGATTGGCATTATCGGTTGCCTTCACTTCAACCGCGACTTCATGATCTCCCAGCACGAAATCTATTTCAATTTGGGATGCTGTACGCCAGTAATAAACGGGATAATCCATGCCTGAATAGTGGCTATGAGCGTAAATCTCCATATAGATGAAGTGTTCGAATGCTTTGCCGAAAGCTTCACTGCCTGGCTCGATCTGTCCGCGTTTTAGCAGATAATTAGCGATTCCTATGTCGAAATAGTAAAATTTTGGAGCAAGGATGACCCTTCGCTTCGGCTTTTTTTGAAATGACGGGACAAACCGGCCTGTTAAGGTGTCAATCAATATCTGAAAGTATTCTTTCACGGTAGTAGCACTGATCCCGCACTCTGAAGCAATGTTGGAGTAATTCACCATCTCACCGTTCGAAAAGGCAGCAGATTCCAAAAAGCCGGAAAATGAGTTCACATTCCTTATTTTAGCTTCGGCCATGATCTCATCGCGCAAATAGCTGCCAATATAACCGGATATGAGTTTTTGCGAATTGTTTGAAAGATAATGGCGGGGTAGTAACCCGTTATTGAGTGCGCGGGTGAGATCGAAATCTGGAATTTCATTGCTAACCAGCGGATAAAGTTCATATCGCAAAGCACGCCCACCAAGCAGGTTTGCCTGTGTCCGAAGGATTTTCCGGGGGCTTGATCCACTTAAAATAAAACGGTTATGATTATTTTCGATCAGCCAGTGCACTTCGTTCAGAAGCACAGGAATTGTCTGAATTTCGTCGATAACGATTGGTTTTTCGGATTGCATCGCTAAAACGACCTCCCGTAATTGATAAGGTTGCTTGGATAACCGTTCAAAAACGTTCGATTGAAGCAAATCGAACCATAACGAATCAGGAAAGAGTTGTTTTAAAAGCGTACTCTTGCCGGTTTGTCTTGCCCCCCACAGAAACAGGCTTTCATGATCTGATCCTTCGAATATTTGTTTTCGAATAAACATGATGATTCAAAGTAGTACTTTTATTTTACATGATAATTCAAACCAAAAGTAAGAATTTTAACGGTATTTGCCAATTTAATCTCTTTAAGTTTACCTTTAGGGTATCTGTGCCATTGGCTGCAAAAACATTCTCCGTTACGGGCAAAGCCAACTGAAACTCATCACAAAACCCCGGATTGACGATGTTGTTCTGATCATCAAGAACCGGGTTGCCGAATTCAGGCAATGGCTGGATGCCTGACCATCCCAACATCTTTCCCGACCAGGAAGAGCAGTAATTTTCGCCGGAGGCATGAAAATCAGCTAATAGCTAAGGTCACGGACCTATTCATTATTTTCGTTATCACTTCTTTCATAGTTTATTAGAAGACAGAAATACGACAACAATTATTGCTTAGTACTTATTATGTGAGCAAAGTTTCAGTATTTTTGCGAAGTGATAACCAACCTACTATGATTAACGAATTTGAGCCCATTGTACAGGGCATTGTTGCCCGCGTCAGCGAATGGGAAGACCGGTTGCTTCAATTGCGGGACGACGTGATCAGTCAGCGGCGAAATTCCCAGCAGCGTACCATTAAGCAGATCGTAGGGCACATGATCGACTCGGCGTCTAACAATACGCACCGCATGGTCCATCTGCAGTACCAGCCCGGCCCGTTCAGCTTTCCGAATTATGCCACCTTCGGCAATAACGACCGCTGGATCGCCATTCAGAATTATCAGGATGAAAACTGGCATAACCTGGTGCAGCACTGGAAATATGCCAATCTGCACGTGGCGCATGTCATCGGCAATATCCGGGAAGATAAACTGAACAATCAATGGATTGCCGGACCTGGTCAACTGGTCTCGCTGAAAGAGATGACAACCGATTATCTCCGGCATCTCGATCTTCATTTGGGTGAAATAGAGGAAATCCTTGAGCAATAAAGCCTGTGAACTTGTTCCTTTCAAAAAGTGAATCTTATGAATCAGTTAAAAATTGCAACGGCACAATTTGAGAACAGGAGCGGCGATAAGCAGTATAACCTGTCGGTAATCGACCGGCTTTCGGAGAAAGCGGCCCGTGAGGGGGCGGAGGTGATTGCGTTTCATGAATGCTCGGTGACGGGGTATACCTTTGCCAGGAAACTGGGCCGGGAACAGATGCTTTCGCTGGCCGAACGGATCCCGGCGGGCGAAAGCCTTGCTGAGCTTCAGCAGATCGCCCGCCGGAATCACATCGTCGTTCTCGCCGGACTTTTCGAAAAAGATGCTGACGACAATCTCTTTAAAGCATATGTTTGTGTGGACGAGAACGGCCTTGTTGCGAAGTACAGAAAACTTCACCCGTTTATTAACCCTTACCTGACGCCGGGATCGGAATACTGCGTTTTTGATCTGAAAGGCTGGAAGTGTGGTATGCTGATCTGCTACGATAACAATGTGATCGAAAATGTCAGGGCTACCCGGCTTTTGGGCGCCCAAGTCATTTTTATGCCGCATGTCACCATGTGTACGCCTTCTACCCGGCCCGGAGCCGGATTTGTAGATCCGGAGTTGTGGAAGAACCGCGAAGCAGATCCCACCTCACTGCGGATGGAGTTTGAAGGAATGAAAGGTCGTGACTGGTTGATGAAATGGCTCCCGGCAAGGGCGTACGACAATGCTGTGTACGTCGTGTTTTCAAATCCCGTGGGGATGGATGACGACCAGCTTAAAAACGGACACTCCATGATTATCGATCCTTATGGCGATATTCTTGCCGAATGCCGGTCGTTTGATGACGAGTTCGCAATGGCCGCCCTCCACGAGGAAAAACTTACGCTTGCCGGTGGTTACCGGTATATTCAGGCAAGGCGACCCGGGTTGTACCGCGACATTATTGGTCAGCCGCATCAGCCGGATCAAAAGGTAAGCTGGCTTTGAGCGATCCGGGTTTCGCCGGGCCTTCCGGCACGAAATCTGTTTCAATTTGGAATGCTGTACGCCGATAATAAACTGTACGGGGTGGAAATGGTGGTTTCGCCGATAGTAGCATTTGCGAAGTCGATGGTAACTTCCATGTCAATAAAGAAACCCGAACAGCCATAGCGGGATTTTCCGGTCCATCCCGTATTCGATATCATCCGCAGCAATGTATGCATTTTCGAGGCCTGCGAGTTGACGGAACGTCTTATCCTTGCCGCCCACTTCGAAGGTATATTTTCGATCCACCAGAAAATCACTTTGAGGTGAAAAGTTATAAATTGTTTATTAAAGAATACAATTATATTAGAAAATTGTTTGTTATAGGATACAAAAATGGGTAAAATCATTTAAAAGTCTATATCTGAGCATAAGAAAGTCTTCTAGGACTAGGATTCACCCTAATTTTCATCAAAGGTTTAAAGTCGTTATTTGATCAAAATTTCAGTATTTTTGTCTTCAGCGGGCCCCGCATTGTCACTGTATTTGAGTTAGCCTTTCAGAAAATTAACAAATCAATAAGAGCATCAAAATGCAGATAAGAAAATACAACAAGATGACCGACGAAAGCAGCTTGATGAAAATGATTGACAAACACTGCTTATGGATAAGATACTGACATTTACCGACCGGCAGGCCTTTCGCGATTGGCTTGGCAAGTTCGGAACGGAGAGCGATGGCGTGTGGTTACTTTTTGATAAGAGCCGAAAACCGGTCACCCTTTCTGCCGGTGAATCCCTGGAAGAGGCGCTTTGTCACGGATGGATAGACGGACAAATGCAGTCCCTTGACGAGTATGCCTATAAAAAGTATTTTGCACGGCGTAGACCCAAGAGCAAATGGTCTGCTCAAAACAAGGAGCTGGCGCAAACGCTGATTAAGAAGGGTTTAATGACGCGGCAAGGGTTGGAGGCCATAGCACATGCAAAGGAAAATGGTGCATGGGACCAGGCTGAACGGGTCCTTATCGACGACGAACAAATAGCGATGTTCAAGGGGATGGTTCAACCGTACGGGCCTGCGTACACCAATCTGCTGGCGATGTCGCATTCGGTACAGCGTACGTACACCGGATTTTATCTCGATGCCAAATCCGACAAAACCCGCCAGGCGCGGCTGGAAAAGATTATTGACAGACTTAACAAGAACCTGAAGCCAATGTGATTGGCAATCGTAAGTACCGGGACGTGTATCCGGGTATATGCGATCAGGAGTGATCTGCTTAGGGGTCGAAGGTATACAGTGGACTATAGGATACAGAATTTTATTTAAATTTGTATAGAATATTCGTTTATAGGGTATGGCAGATCGGAAGAAAATATTGTCCAGAATCAAAAAGACCGTAAAGAAAATTGTTCCGGGAGCAAAAATTATTCTTTATGGATCTGAAGCCAGGGGTGAGTCCGGTCCTGACTCAGACATTGACGTGCTTATTCTGGTCGAAAAGGATGAACTGACGCACGATGACATTACTAAAATTACGTATCCCCTATTTGATATCGGACTGGATGCCGGTGTGCTGATTAGCCCTCTGGTTAGAACCCGTAAACAATGGGAAAATCGCCCGTTCAAAACGCCTTTTTATCTCAATGTAATGAATGAAGGAATTGTGTTATGAAGCAGGAGATGGACAGAGAAAGTATAGAGGCTTTAGTTCGGTACCGGCTCCAGCGAGCGAGGGAGACGCTCCCTGAGGCCAGAACGTTAATAGAAAATTCCTATTATAATGCGGCGGTTAATAGATTATACTATGCCTGCTATTACGCTGTAATAGCTTTATTGGCAAAACATCAGATTTCTGTACAAACTCACGCTGGGGTGAAGCAAATGCTCGGTCTTCATTTTACCGTTACAGGGATACTACCATCGAAATATTCTAAATTTTATACTCAGCTTTTTAATGATAGGCTTACTGGTGATTACGATGACTTCATTCTTTATGACAAAGATACCTTGGATGATCTATATCCAAAAGCGGAAGAATTTATCGGAGTCAATAGCAGAGTTAGTAGCTGAGGAGAGTTTGTGACCAGGCTGAACGGACCTTATCGGCGACCAACAAATTTTATCTCGATGCCAAATCCGACAAAACCCGCCAGTCGAGGCTGGAAAAGATTATTGACAGACTTAACAAGAACCTGAAGCCAATGTGATTGGAAATCACCGCTGACACGAAGTTTATGCAGTCGATCAGGTCACGCAGAAAACCCGAAAACAAATGAAAGAACCCATAAAATTTGACAAAGTTGCAGACATCTATGATTACTATGTCAATGTAGATTTCGATATACCGTTTTTCCTGAAGGAAACAGAAAAT
>JBDKTZ010000124.1:0-4017 GCA_039679975.1 Prolixibacteraceae bacterium | reverse complement strand
GGACGGTACTGGCCTTTAGCTTTTTGGGCGAGGCGCCTTTGGCCGTTTTGCGTTCGGGGAGATACAACTCAGGCTTTTCCAGGAATATTTGCTGGTCAGAGTGGATGTCGAGCATATAAATCAGTCCCATCTTGTTGATCTCACGGGCAAAGGCGGCATCGTTGCCATATAGCCCGTCGGCCCCGACATAATCGAAAGTTATTCCCATTGAAAGTTGGTGCTTTATGATATCCGCCGCGAGTTCTTGTTTGGTCTTAAAGATCCTTTCTTCAACGGGAATGCCTGCTTGCTTGCACCGTTCGCTGTCGGTTGTCCACGATGTGGGCAGATACAAACGGCAATCCACCAGCGAGGCGTGGTTGCCGTTGCACAGGCAGCCAAAAACCGCGACCTGGGAATTGGCTGTTTTGCCCACATTTCCACAGTATTGATGGCCAACCCCTACGCTCTTGTCGCCTTTTTTCACCCAACCGCTTTCATCGATCAGCAAGCCCGTGAGCGTTTGTTTGGGCAATGATTGGGAAACATCTTTTGCCACCTGGTCTATCACAGCGCGGGTATCCCAGTTGGAATCACTGATAAAATGATGCATGGCGTAATAGTTTGCATCAAGTGTCTCAGTTATGCGTTCGATATTGTTCAGTTCACTGCTCACTTTTCCTTCTATGTATAAATGAACTTTATCCGAGTTCGACTTGGTCTTGTTCTTAAAAAAATCATGATAACCTGATAGATAGACAGATAGACGATTTGCCGCCCCGATCAGTGTTTTACCATAATGTTGATTTTTCTTTATTCGATTTGTATTTGCCTGTTACCCATTGTAAATGTCTTTTTTGTTGTTTTTACACTTCTAATATACTACTAATCAATGAATTTACCAAAATATACCAACAGAAAAATCGCCCTTTTTAATCTGTCAAAGTAGAATTAATCAATGCTGTCAGTAACAATCCGGTTGCCATAAAACGTTTCAAATTGCTGGATAACACGGACCATGCTGACCCCCCGAAACGGATAAAATTTTGAAGTTTGCATCCGGGATTCTATGCAAGAAAGCATGACAATACGGCGGATGTTGACCCCCCGATATCAGAATGGAAGTATTTTTCCCAACGGTATTTTCCTGAAAGTCGCAAAAGCTCAGTGGAACAAGCATATTATCAGGACTTTTCGGAGCATATTGACCACCATTGCATCATTTGAAGAAAATGAATGGGCGATGATGGCGGGAGCAGAGCTCCGGTGGCCGGCAAACTATTTCGGAGCATGCTGACCACCCCTTTGAGGCTTTTCCCGGGGAAAATACAGGTCTGACTCACCTGCGAAGAATAAGCTGTGCTGCAGTCTGTTTCGGAGCATGTTGACCCCTTTTTTGATCTGTTCCATCAGCAGGTTTTGATTCCTTTGTGAACGATTAATCATAAAACACGATCGGTCATGGCAGGAAAAACAAAACCTATGAGTCAAATTAAACAACTTTTACGCTTAATCAAGCTGGGATACTCCAGCAAGAAGATCGCCCGGGAACTAGGCATCAGCCGTAATACAGTCAAGTCCTACCGACGCAAAGCGGATGGGCATCCCCAGGAGATTGACCATCTGCTTGAAACCGATGATCCGGTACTTGAGAAGTGTTTTCATGCAGGCAATCCGGCTTACCTGGAGAAACGCTTCAATGATCTGAAGGACCGGTTGGATGATCTGATGGGGGAACTGAAAGATCCTCATGTAACCAAAAAACTACTCTGGGAGGAATACCGCAGTCAGTACCCCGACGGATACGGATACACCCAATTTTGCTATCATTTATCCCAGCATCAGAAAGCAGCCAAACCGGACATGCACCTGGAACATCTTCCGGGAGATAAACTTTACATCGATTTTGCCGGTGACCGGTTGTCTTATGCCGACCGCGATACAGGAGAGATTATTAAATGCCAGGTTTTCGTGGGCTGCCTGCCGTATTCGGATTATAGTTTTGCTGTCGCTGTCCGGAGCCAAACCATTGAGAACTTTCTTTATGCCCTTTCGTTGTGTTTGCAGGATCTGGGAGGTGTTCCCAAACTTCTGGTACCAGACAATCTTAAAGCGGCTGTAAATAAGGCAACCCGGTATGATCCTGAGATTAACCGGGCTCTGGAAGATTTTGCCAATCATTATGGCTGCGTCGTTTTCCCGGCAAGAGTGAGAGCTCCCCAGGATAAATCGAGCGCAGAAAATCAAGTCAAACTGATTTACCAGCGTATTTATGCCCGTTTGCGGAAAGATCAGTTCTTTGACCTGACGAGCTTAAATGAGGCCATTAAAGCAAAGAACAGGGATCATAATCAGACCCGCATGCAACAGCATCCCTACACCCGTGAAGAGAAGTTCCTGGCCGAGGAACGGCCTGTGCTGGCCCGCTCCCCTCTGCTTCCTTTGAGCTTAAATACTACCGGGATTTGACCGTTGCGAAAAATAACCATATTTATTTGACTCAGGACAAGCATTATTACAGTGTCCCTTACTCACACATCGGGAAAAAGGCAAAGGTGATTTATACCCGCAGCATGGTTCATATTTATGTCCGGGGCGACCAGGTGGCTGTTCATCCCAGGGATTATCGTCCGGGCAAGTATACCACTGATCCGGATCACCTGTGCTCGCAACACCGGCACTATCTGGACCGCAGTCCGGAGTATTACATCGGGCAGGCGGAGAAAAGATCGCTGGTACTTGCTCATCTGGTCACACTGATCTTTAAGCAGGATAAACACCCTGAAGTACTGTATCGCAGTTGCGACGGACTCTTTAGCCTGCAACGTAAAACCGACCCCAAAGTCTTTGAGAAAGCCTGCCAAATAGCCATTGACAATCAAATCTATGTGTTTGGTTTTATCTCTAACATCATTACCAACAAAATGACTGAAAATACCCTGGAAGAGAAACATAAGCCCCTGCCCAACCATGATAATATCCGGGGCAGTGACTATTTTAAACAAACCACTTTAAATTTTAATTTTTATGACAACAGATCAGCTTCAACTACAAATGAGCCGGCTTAAACTCCCGGGAATGGCCCGCAGCTGGCAGGCTTTGAATGAAACACGCCGGGCGCATGAACTGTCCCTGACAGAAGGGATGGAAATCCTTTTACAGGCCGAGCAGCAGCAAAGGGAGAACCGCAGGTTTGAACGCCTGCATAAGAACGCCCGGTTCCGGTACCGGGCTTCCCTGGAGGAACTTATCTTTGATCCTTCCCGGGGACTGGACAAAGCATTAATCTCCAACCTGGCCACAGGAGCATACCTGGAAAAGGGAGAATCGGTTTTAGTCTCGGGTTGTGCAGGAACCGGTAAATCTTTCCTGATCTCGGCATTGGGCGCCCAGGCATGTGCCCAGGGGTACAGCGTGGCATATTTTAATATGCAGAAACTGATGGTGAAAACCCGTATGGCGCGCATTGAAGGAACTATTCTGAAGTTTTTCGAGAAGCTGGCAAAAACCGGCTTACTTGTCCTTGATGACATTGGTTATTCCGATATTTTTATTATTCCGGGTTAATCTCATAACATCCTGTTTCACAATACGAGTTCGACATATTTATCGGAATAACCTTTTCTATTTTCCACCTATAAGACTCTTTAACCCTCCCTTTACATTTTTGTACTTTTTCTTTTGATCGTCGATAAGAACTTCACGTTTAGCAAGTGCTTGTTCCAATTCCTCGCGACTGATGCCAAGATATATTCTCGTGGTTTCAAGGCTTTCATGTCCCAGATAGCGCGATATTTGCGCGATATTAATATCATCTTGAAGCCAATGGCTCGCTGAAGAGTGTCTTATCTGGTGACAATGCATATGAACAGGAACTTCAGCACATTTTTTATTAGCCTTCTCTGATATTATATATAGTCTGTTATTTACAGCATCTTCAGACATCTGCTTAAAAATACCACCATGACTGGAATAAAACAGATAAGCTTCAGGATTAGGATTATTACCCAAAAACATTTTTATGTAGAGCCTGATTAT
>JBDKTZ010000072.1:0-20386 GCA_039679975.1 Prolixibacteraceae bacterium | reverse complement strand
CGGTTTCCAAAAAGTGGACAACCGAACAGGCTCAATCCTGGAGCGCCGAACATGGCTGGCTGCGTGGTTCCAATTTTAATCCCAGTACGGCCATTAACCAGTTGGAAACCTGGCAAGCCGAAACCTTCGACACCGCTACCATTAACCGGGAATTGGGATGGGCGGAAAACATCGGCATGAACTGCATGCGCGTGTACCTCCATCATCTGGCCTGGGAAGTCGACAAGGACGGCTTTAAGGACCGGATGAACCAATACCTGACAATTTCCGACAATCATGGTATCAAAACAATATTTGTGTTCTTTGATGACTGCTGGAATGCTACCTATCAGGCGGGAAAGCAACCTGATCCAAAGCCGGGTGTTCACAATTCAGGATGGGTGCGTGATCCGGGCGACCTGCTTTATCAGGATTCCACCCTGATCAATATGCTTGAAGCCTATGTAAAAGATGTGCTGACTACCTTTAAGGATGACAAGCGGATTGCGATCTGGGACCTTTACAATGAACCCGGAAATTCCGGTTATGGAAATAAGTCTCTGCCCCTTCTCAAAAAGGTATTTGAGTGGGGATGGGAAGTCCGTCCTTCTCAGCCTTTGTCATCGGGTTTATGGAATCTTTCACTTTCAGATCTGAATAAATTTCAGGTAGAGAACTCAGACATCATCACGTATCACAATTATAGTGAGCCGGAAAAACATCAGGCAGCCATCGATACCCTGAAGCGGTACGGCCTTCCGCTGGTTTGCACCGAATATATGGCCCGCCGTAACAACAGTTTGTTCACCAATATCATGCCGATGCTGAAGGAAAACAACATCGGAGCCATTAACTGGGGACTGGTGGCCGGTAAATCGAATACCAAATATGCATGGGATGAGCCCATTCCCGATGGTTCCGAACCGCCGCTCTGGTTTCATGAAATTTTCAGGCCCGACGGCACTCCTTACAAACAGGAAGAAGTTGACCTCATTAAGAGTCTGACGATGGGAGAATAGACAAATTATTGTATCAAAGAAAAAGCTTAAATCCGAAGCAGGTTTAAGCTTTTTCTTTGAACCGGAAAGTCATCTCTCCGGTATGTCGGTAAACGGTTTTTTACATGGTTGACACAACCCACCATGGACTTCCTGTTTATACTATAATTAGCTCAATGCCGAGCTCCTCGAGACGCTTTACTGTTGCTTCCGGTATACCCGAATCGGTGATGATCACATCTATCTGATCGAGATTACAGATTTTCCCAAAGCCCCGCTTTCCAAATTTGCTGGAATCGGCAAGAATGATAGTTCGCAGAGAGGCCTCCATCATCTTTTTATTTAAGATGGCTTCTTCAATGTTTGAGTTGGTTACTCCGTTTTCAAAGTCAATACCATCTACCCCCAGGAAAAGCTTGGAGCAGGTTAGCAAATCAAAGATCCGGTTTGCAAAATCACCAACTACCGAAAACGAGTTTTTTCTGACAATTCCTCCCAACTGAATCACTTCCACTTTATCCAGATCGGTCAGCAGGATGGAAGTCTTCAGTGAAGCCGTGACCACCGTGAGGTGATTGGCAGGTTTAAGCTCCTCGGCAAAGGTTTGTACCGTCGACCCTGACCCGATGATGATGGAATCGTTAGGCTCAATTAAATGACAGGCTGCCTGTGCAATCCGCTTCTTTTCGTCAATCTTTATTTTTTCCTTTACATGCAGGTCCACATCGGATGTGTGCGGATTCACCGGACTCGCGCTTCCGTGCGTGCGGTACAGTAGTTTTTTTTCTTCAAGGTATTTGAGATCTTTTCGGATTGTCACCGGCGTGACATCCAATTCTTTCGCGATATCGGATACCGTAATAAAGCCATTCCTGTGTAACGAGTCAAGAATGTATTTGTGTCTTTCTGCTATGCTTAACATGTCTCTTTCTGTTTTGTGTCTCCTACAAATGTATCATTTTTTGAATTCTTCATGAATCCATTTATTCACATTTTATTTCTTTTTTTGAGAGGGAAGCATGAATATACTTTCGATTTCTTGCTGCTATAGTATTCCTGCAGTGAATAAGAGAACTTTCGTCCGATGAACGAGGTCATTTCTGAATAATGAAAAGGTATCTTTTTGTTTCGGATAGTGACCGAATGTATTTTTTAAAAGTACATAAAACGAAATTATTGATTTTTTATTTGTTCTTTATAGTGGACTGTAGTATATTTACAGCTGCAAAACGAAACAAATTAATTTGAATGAGTGAAAAAACGAAAGATTGAATGAAATAGAACAAAGTCGTTAGATCTCGAAGCGAACAAATTAAGCATATAGATGTGAAATAAGATAGAAATAAAAATAAATGCAACTTCAAAACCAAAATTTATGAAACAAACGTGTTTGTTTATTCTGTTTATTACAGTAGTTTGGCTGACAGCCTGTGATAGCTTTGAGGATCCTGCATATCCGGAGATCAATGATTGCAGTTTCTCGGTTATGAATAATGAGAATGTCCCTTTGTCGGGTGTTTGGCTGAAGGTTTACTATACGGACCGGAAAGCCGGTTTTGTGGTCGATTCTGCTTATACGTCGGTTCTGGGGAAGGGAAAAATTACAAGCCTGGCTCCGAGGGATTATATTCTTAAGGCCTTTAGTGCATCCGGCGAGGAGCTGGGATTAAAAGAAATTATCATTCAGAAAGACAATTCCCTGAATGTTTTTGAATGGACCCTTGATGTGTTCGTGGAAAACTATGATTTCACGGTTACCCTGGCCGACAACAGGCAAAATCCGGTCGTGGGCAGAAAAGTTGCGTTGTACACTGCCGATGCCAATCCGGTGCTGATCAGTGAGGGCCAGTCGGATGCGCAGGGCAAGATTGTATTTGCCATAACAGTGGTCGGGATCTATAATGTGTATGTTTACGATGAAGAAAACAGTAATGTTTTCAAACAGTCTGTTGCCAATGTCGGATCACAATACAGCAACACTGAGTCCTTCCTGATAAGAAGAATATTCCACAATACCAATATTGTAATCACCGGCTTTTTGAATGATCCTAAAGGTTCTGACAGTCCTGCTGCAGGTGCTGTTTCCGGAGATGGGTTTGTTCATCCGGGGCAGTATGAATACGTGCAGCTTCTCGCTGTGAAAGATATCGACTTCACTGTCGATCCTTACAGTGTTGTCTTCACGAACTCTGGTACACCGTCGGCATATGGATGGGCTGATGGTGTTTATGACGCTGCAAGCAAGAAAGTGTATCAGATCAACCTGACCACGGGCTCGGTAAAAAAGGGTCAGTATTTCTATGTGGGCGGCAGTTCGCGGATGATCTGCAGTTATTATAAGCTGGCAGGAAGTCAGCAGTTGGGGCCTGACAAGTTCTGGGGCGTGGACTATCTGATTACACCGGGAGGCAACGGCAACGGAGCTGCAAAAGGAACAGCCGGCCTTATGGGTAACGGATCGGGAACTTCTCAGTCATCAGTCACCAAGAGTTCTCCGGATGGCATAGCTGTCTTTAAAGGAACGCAGGTAACCGAAAATACAGTTCCTGCCGACGCAATCTTTTATGGGACCAGTGTGACCTATCAGGCTTACCAGGTACCTGACAATGATATATACAGCCGTAGCGGTACCAATGGTGCTCAACCGGTCTTTGGGCAGGGGAGTAACACATTTCTGTTCCCTGTTGCTGCTCAGGATATAGGTGTTTTTATTAAGCTTGGCGGTGAAGTAACGCCAACCGAATGGCTGATCCCAAGAAGCGGAACACCCTTCGTGTTCAACCTGAAAGATCTGCCCGCGGCATCTGTTTCGGATATCGAAAATGCTGCCGACTGTACGGTATTTACCGACAAATAGCCAGAGAGGAATCGTCAAAATGTATTTTGTGAAAAGGATATCAATCATCTAATTTCCTATTATTATGAAGTTTAAAAGTAAAATACGAGCATATTCCGTCCTGTTTTGTCTGACTGTGATCTTGCTGGGAGCAGGAAGCGACCGGCTCCATGCAGCTGGAAGAATGCAGACAGGATTTCAGCAGATTTCTCAGCAGGGACGTACAGTTACAGGGCTGGTTCGTGATGCTGAAGGTTTGCCGCTCACCGGAGCGACCGTGCAAATTCAGGGAACGATCAACGGGACCATTACCGATGCAGAAGGGAAATTCACCATCAAAGTTCCTGATAATCAGAATAACCTAACGATTTCATTCATTGGGTTCATCGCGTCTACTGTCGACATTACCGGCAAAACGCATCTCGATATCACGCTTAAGAGCGATAATTCTGAAATCGATGAAGTGGTGGTCATCGGCTATGGCACGGCAAAGAAAAGAGATCTGATCGGTGCAGTTGATCAAATTACAGCCGAGTCGATCGAGAACCGCCCCAATCCCAGCATCACCCGGAGTCTTCAGGGACAAATCCCGAACCTGAACATCACCATGCGTGACGGAAAACCCAGCAGGGGAGCGAGCTACAATGTCCGTGGAGAGACATCGATCGGAGCCGGCGGCAGCGCTTTGATCCTGATCGATGGCGTGGAGGGTGATCCCGGTACGGTCAATCCGCAGGATGTGGAGAGCGTGTCCGTGCTGAAGGATGCTTCGTCGGCTGCCGTATATGGTGCCCGTGGAACCTTTGGCGTTGTGTTGATCACTACAAAGCGGGTGAACAAGGGAGGGGTAAAAATCAATTACGACGGAAACACGTCATTTTTAACCAGGACGGTAAAACCATCGTTTGTGACAAACGGCTATGAATGGACCACTTCGTTCTTAAATGCCTATTATGGATATAATGATTATTCTGCATCAGATCCTACGACAATCAATAATATTTTCCCTTTCTCCAGATCGTGGTATGAAGAGTTGAAGCGACGAAACGACAATCCCGAACTGCCGAGGGTAAGCGTTAATGAAGACGGACGTTATGAATATTACGGGAACACGGACTGGAATAAGTTACTGTACAAGGACTGGACGCAGGCCACTGATCACAAAATAAGCATCAACGGAGGGAATGATCAGACAAGCTATTATATTTCGGGAAGGTATTTTGCACAGGATGGTATTTACAGGTATAATACCGACGATCTGAAACGCTATAATTTCAGAGCGAAAGGACAGATCAAGCTCCGGGATAATCTGACGATTGATAATAATCTTTCATTTGATTACTCCAAATACCATTATCCGCTGATGTCCTATGGCGATGAACTCATTCAGCGCAATCTGGAACATCAGGGATATCCGGTAGCCATGATGTTCAATCCCGACGGGACCTATACTTATTCGTCTATCTATAATGGAGTCGGTGATTTTCATAACAAAACGTCATTTCAGGATGAAAACACGCTGAATGTCAGAAATACGGTGGGGTTAACCTATGTCCCTGTAAAAGATGTGCTGACGTTAAAATGGGATGGTACCTACGGCTATAAAGATTACCAGAAAACACGTGTAAACCGCTATGCCCCTTATAGTGAAGGTCCGGCGCTGTTTGCAGAAAAAGGACAGTCACTCAGAAGAATGTGGAACCAGGAAACAAACTATTTCTCCACTAACTTTACTGCCAATCTCACACCGAAACTGGGCGCGAACCATTCCCTGAATGTATTGGTGGGTGGAAACATTGAGTCTTCAAACCGAATAAATCTTTATAACAGGAGAGATGGTTACTTATATCCAGGTAAGCCTAATTTTATCCTGATGGATGGGATCAATTATGTGATGGAAGAGCGGAGCGAGGACTGGGGCTTTATCGGTGTCTTTGCACGGGCAAATTACTCTTTTAAAGGTAAATACCTTGTCGAGGTAAGCGGACGTTATGATGGCTCTTCAAAATTTCCGACAAATGAGCAGTGGGGTATATTTCCTTCGGCATCTCTGGGATGGCGCATTTCGGACGAAGCATTTATGGCAGGCACAAAAGGCTGGATCGACAACCTGAAGCTCCGGGTGTCGGCCGGAACATTGGGGAACGGGAATGTCGATCCTTATTCTTATCTGGAAACCCAGACCGTTAGTAAGACCAGTTTGTTACTTGACGGCGGCTTTCAAACTCAGACATCCATGCCTACGCTTGTGCCCGATAACCTGACCTGGGAAAAGGCAACTACTTATAATTTCGGATTGGACGCCGATTTATTAAAGGCCAGATTGAGTATCGGGTTTGATGTTTACCGGAGAAATACAACCGATATGTATGTTTCCGGACCTGATCTTCCCCAGGTACTGGGTGTAGGCGCACCAAAAGGGAATTATGCTGATCTGAAAACCCTTGGATGGGAATTGACACTTGGCTGGAAGAACCGGTTTGATCTGGCAGGCAGCGATTTTTCCTATAATGTGAAATTTATGCTGTGGGACAGCCAAAGCTGGATCACCAAATATGTGGGTAATGAAATCAAGCTGCTCAGCTCCTACTACGAAGGTCAGCGGCTGGGGAATATCTGGGGGTATACCGTAGACGGATTATTTACCAGTGCTGAAGAAATCGCCGGTCATGCCAGTCAGTCGAAAATCCCCGTCTCGAAAGGTAAGATTCTGCTCCCGGGTGACTTAAAATTCCGGAATCTGGACGAAGATGACGAAATTTACAGGGGACAAAATACACTGGATGACCACGGAGATCTGAGCGTTATCGGAAATTCAGAACAGCGGTATCAGTTTGGATTGAACCTGGGAGGAAATTATAAAGGTTTCGGGTTGAACGCATTTTTCCAGGGGGTTGGCAGACGAGATTGGTATCCCGATATTGAGTCGGGTTACTTCTGGGGACAGTATAACCGTCATTACGGCTATTATCCAACAGATCAGGTGGGTAATATGTGGATTGAAGGCGTGAATGAAGATCCGAACGCTTATTGGCCGCGTCAGAGAACCTATCTGGCTAATTCTACCAGTAAACCCATGGGGGTTAAGAATAACAGGTATCTGCAGAATGCAGCTTATGTGCGGTTAAAATCAATGACGCTGGACTATTCCATACCCGCTTCACTCACTTCCAAACTGAAAATCACATCGCTTAAGATCTACCTGACAGGTGAAAACCTATGGACTTTAACCGGCCTGACAAAGCATACGACCAACTTTGACCCGGAGGTGATTGAGTCGGGCGATGGCGATGTGGCAAGTAATTCCAATGAAGAGAATGGTTACAGTTATCCTATGTTGAAGTCCTATACTGTTGGTGTTAACATTACATTCTAATTTAACTGAACATGAAGAAAATAATCCTATATTCATTACTGGTGGGGAGCACCGCTTTCTTTTCCTGCGAAGACCTTCTTGAAAAAGAACCTATTCACGAAATAGATGCGTCAGGATTCTTTACAACTGAAAATGATCTTGAAATTTATTCCTATTCCTTTTATGAAAGGGATCTTCCGACAGCCGATGACATTGCAAAAGGTGATGGTACTTCCGATTATGCGGCGATTAATACTCCCGGTACCTTTTTGTCAGGCGATTGGAGCTCGGTCGATCAGACCGGGTGGGCAGTCAGCAACTGGAGCGCTTTACGCAACATCAATTATTTTCTGATGAATGCTCCTAAGGCTGCTGTATCGGAAAATGTTCTAAATCATTACATTGGTCTTGCGCGTTTTTGGAGAGCTGTGTTTTATCTGAACAAGGTGCAGACTTTCGGAGCAGTACCATGGTATGAAACAGCGATGCAACCGGATGACCCAGAATTGAACAAGGCCCGGGACAGTCGTGAATTTGTGATGGGCAAGGTATTGGAGGATATTAATTTTGCCGCCATCCACATGAATGAAACCAAAGACACATACAGTAGCCTGGTGAACAGGTTTACGGCTTTGGCAATGAAATCAAGAATATGCCTTTATGAGGGTACTTACCGGAAATATCATCCTGAACTTGGACTCTCCGACGCCGGCACCTGGTTGCGCGAGGCGGCCAATGCAGCAAAAGAGCTGATGGATGCAGGGAAATACCGCTTATATTCCACCGGTAATCCGGAAAGTGACTACCGTTCCCTGTTTATTGCCGAAGATCTTGCCGGGATGCCGAAAATTGCAGGAGAAGTGATCCTTTCAAGAGTGATGAACACCGATTCACGGGTCTGGCACGACCTGACCTGGAATTTTAATTCGGCCACGAACGGAAGCCGCTGGTCGCTGATCAAACAGTTTGTCAATACTTACCTGATGCGTGACGGAAGCAGGTTTACAGAAAAAGCGGGCTATGACCAGATCGAGTTTTATACGGAAATGAAAAACCGCGATTACCGGTTAAGTCAAACCATCCGTACCGAAGGTTATTACAGGGAAGACGGAACCATTGCTCCTCCCGATTTTGCGGTAACCCTTACAGGTTATCATATTAAAAAGTGGAGTCTTGATGACTCCTGGCACGATGGTCAGGGTCAGTGTACCAACAGTATTCCTATTCTCCGCTATGCTGAGGTTCTTCTGAATTATGCTGAGGCCAAAGCCGAATTGGGCGAATTCAGTGCTTCCGAATGGAACGAGACCATCAAGCTTTTGCGCGACAGGGCAGGAGTGAGCGGTTCAGAACCTGCTTCGGCTGATGGATACCTGAAAGATACCTTTTTCCCGAATATTTCAGATAAATATTTACTTGAAATAAGAAGAGAACGGAGTATTGAGCTTTGTTTTGAAGGACTTCGCTATCAGGACCTGATGCGTTGGAAATGCGGAGACCTGCTGGCTTCTGAAAAGCTTTCCTGGAAGGGGATTTATGTGCCGGCAAAAGATGTGAACTATGATCTGAACGGAGACGGGAAAGCTGATGTATGCTTTGTGGATAAAAAGCCTTCAAGTACAACATCGGGTGTGAAATATGTGATCATGGGTGCCAATATTAAGCTTTCGGAAGGGACGAAAGGACATCTGATCTGGGCCTGGGGAATTGAACGAAAATGGGAGAACAAAAAATACCTCCGGCCAATTCCGGAGAGTGCTGTCTTGCTGAACCCGAATCTATTACCTCAAAACGACGGATGGGAATAATATCTGTAAAAATGCAGGAAGTAAGCTTCCTGCATTTTCAACTTTAAACAATAAAGAAATATGAAGAGGGTGTCAGGAAGATTTTTGGAATGGGTCCGGTTTTTCCGGTTTTGTTTTTTCATGGCGGGAATGGTCCTGCTGTTTGTTCAATGCGGAAAGGATAATGCCGATACGGGTGAGGATGACCCAAATCCTCCCGCCGGAGTTATTCAACCCGCCCCAGGTATGGATTTATATGGCATGATCCTGGATGAAGCAGGAAAGCCGGCCAAAGATGTGGTGGTCAGTGATGGCTTTTCCTGCACGGTGACCGATCAGGACGGGATCTATCAAATGAAAAGAAATGCTGAGGCTGACTTTGTATTTTATTCAACGCCGTCGGCATATGATGTGAATACGGCCAGCGCATCGGTCAGGATGGCTTCATTTTATGCTTCTCTCAGTGCGTCAAAGCAGCGGTACGACTTCAGCCTGAAAAGACTTTCGGCTGTCGAAACTAATTTTACGCTTGTTTGTGTCGGCGATCCGCAGGTAACCAGTACCGCGGAAGTGGATCGTTTCAGGACGGAAACAATGGCCGATATCAAGACATTTGCCGAATCTTCAGCCAAGCCGTGTTACGGACTGGTTATGGGAGATATGGCCGGAGACAAACCTGCTTTTTTCGACCAGATGAAAGCGCTGGTCGGTTCGGCAAACATGAAGGTTTTTACAACCATTGGCAATCATGATAAGGTGGCTACTTCGAATAGTGGTGAACCGCGCACGACAGACGCTTTTACGAAGGTATACGGCCCTGTAAATTATTCGTTTAACAGGGGAGATGTCCATTTTATTTGCCTGGATAATATCGTCTTTACAAACGCATCGGACTATTCCGGTGGATTTACAACCAGTCAGATCGAATGGCTGAAAAAGGATCTGAGTTATGTGTCCAAAAACAAAATGATCATTGTCTATTATCATATCCCCATACGTAATTCCTCCGGTATCAACAACAGGACGCAGCTTTTAAGCGCGTTGCAGGGGTATACGGAAGTCCATCTGATGTGCGGGCATACCCATTATGCGGAGAATGTAAAAATAACCAGTCCGGTGGCCGCTTACGAGCACATCCATGCGGCAGCCTGCGGTTCGTGGTGGCGCTCAACCATTAATGGCGACGGAACCCCGAACGGATATGCTGTTTATGAAGTTAGCGGGACCAAAATTACGAATGGCTACTACAAACCAACCCGGTTGAGCAAGGACTTTCAGATCCGGCTTCATAAGGGTAATGTCGTATTCGGCGGTGAATATGGTTATTTTACGTTCAATCAGGCCGATAATACCATTGTGGCGAATATCTGGAATGCTGACAGCGGCTGGAAGGTGGAAGCCTGGGAAAATAACGTCAAGGTTGCTGACCTGGTGCCACTTCCAACATCCTTAAAAGATGCCTGGACGTTGGGATACCACATTGGTGTGCTGAACCGGAACCCCGATAATTACAGTCCGGCCTGCAAGCATCTTTATCTGCATACCATGATAAATCCGGCTGCCAGTCTGGAAATCAGGGCCACAGACCGGTTTGGTAACATCTACAAACAGTCTGAGATTACCGCTGATTTTACGACGGCGACGTCTTACTCGTACCTGAATTGATTCAGCCCTTTCCAAGCCGTATGACAGCATTCTTAATCCCGGAAAGAAGAAGGTGGCTGATTGTCATGATCATTTTTATGATCACGGTTTTCAGTTATGTGGACAGGCAGGTCGTATCGATCCTGAAACCGATCCTGAAGGAGGAGTTTTCGCTTGATGACAGAGGGTACGCCTGGGTAATCAATGTTTTCACGGTTTGCTATGCCCTTATGTATCCTGTTTCAGGGTGGCTGGTTGACCGCTTTTCTGCCCGGAAAATTATGTTCTGGGGGATTGTTACCTGGTCGGCGAGCTCGATCGGGAGCGGATTGGCAAAGTCGCTGGTGCCCTTCGTTTTTTTCAGGAGTACACTGGGTCTGGCTGAACCGACCACTTACCCGGCGCAGATAAAGGTTGTTACCAAATGGTTTTCCGGACGGCTCCGTGCCACCGCAAACAGCATCTCCGTTGCCGGAGGAACGATCGGGTCAGTTATTGCCCCGCCGTTGATTGCCGGACTGGTTTTGAGTTTTTCCTGGCATGCCGCCTTTATCATTCCCGGAGCGGTTGGGCTTCTGCTGGCGCTGACCTGGTTGGTGATTTACCGTGACCCTCCTGCCGGATATGTACAGGATTGCAGGGGCGAGGAATCTCCTGCCGCAACAGGAACGGCCTTTACCTGGCGAGCTTTGTGGTCCCGGAAAACATTATGGGGAATTGTGCTGATCCGTTTTCTGACCGATCCGGTGTGGTATTTCATTTTGTTCTGGCTTCCCGGTTTCCTGATGGAAGAGACCGGTTTGAGTCTTTCAGGACTGGGAATGGTGGGTTGGATCCCGTTTATGGCAGCGAGCCTGGGAGGGATCGCCTCATCGGCATGGTCTGACTGGATGGTCCGGCGCGGAAAGCCGGCCCTGCGTTCGAGAAAACTGATGCTCAGCAGGGTGGCATTTCTGGCTCCGGTGGTCCTGATTCCCGACAGTTTCGGAACGGCAGTGACCATCCTGAAATTTAGTATACTGGGAGCTGTGGCTCTGAGTTGGATTTATACCGAAAGCATTCTGATTGCCGAAACGTTCCCGATAAGCAATGTTGCCAGTGTGCTGGGCATAGCAGGAGGATTCGGTGCGGCTGGCGCCGTTATTTTCAATTACCTGATCGGACAATATATGACCCTGACCGGCACCGGGTGGATCTTTGCCATCATGGCTGTACTTCACCCGTTTGCATTGCTCGTTCTTTGGAATATGATCCGGACAGAAATACCCGATGAAGCAAAAGCATTAAAAAACCAAAAAATATGAGCCGTTTCAATTTAAAAGTGATATTCAGTGTTCTATCGTTTATCTTTCTCATTTCTGAAAATGCAACTGCACAGAAGGATACAATTTCGTTTCTGCATATTACCGACTTGCATGTGGTTTTCAGTCCGGGTAGCTATCGACCGGAAATAATTGAAAACCGAACGTTAAAAAATTATGACCAGGCAGAAGGCCGGTTCAGGCAGTTTTTGCAGGTCATGCCGCAAAAAACAGGCAGTGATTTAGTCATAGCCACCGGCGATCTGGTCGATTTTTTCGAAGCGGAAACCAATAGCGGGGAGAGTGTGGTTAAGAGAGAGCAAAGCCCGGAGGTGTTTGATGCTTTGACGTACGGGAACCATTTGCACCAGGCGAAGTTACTCGATATTCAGGCCGGCCAGTTTGCTGATCTTACAGCCGGATATAATGTTCCCTGCCTGTTCACGTTGGGAAATCATGATCTTTTTAGTTTCGTGTGGCAAGGCAATAAGCTCAGTCATCATCAGAATTCATCCGGCCATGCCCGGGCACTGTGGACCAGAAATCTGCCCTGTTTCAGAAATGGAACCTATTACAGCCGTTTGTTTCGGGTTGGGAAGACAACTTACAGACTTCTTTTTCTGGACAACAGCTTTTATAAATTTAGCAAAGACGACAAAACTGCTGTTCCTTATATTGATAAAGCTCAGTTATACTGGCTGGATTCTCAACTAAACGAGGCAAGTGATGATGTAGAGATCATCCTGATGCATATCCCGTTTAATGATAAGGTTGCTGTTTCAGGGTCCGCCTGCGAACTTTACGCGGCGTTGTCAAAAGTCCCGTCCGTCAGACTGATCCTGGCGGGGCACCGCCATAAAAATGAAATTACGAGCTTTCCTTCAGCAGAGAATCATAAAATCATACAGGTTCAAACCGGGGCATTAGTTAATGATGAAGATAACTGGCGTCAGATCAGGCTTACCGAAAATCAGATTCAGGTATCATGTCCGGGGAAGATCGCTGGTGAGATGGTTATTCCGCTTCGATAAGGCCGACATCCTTAACACGGAAGGCTGGGAAATATTAAAGATGACCAAAAGTGATATAAAAAATGGATAAAGAAGTGAAGTATATAACGGAGCCGGCAAGAGACCTTCCGGTCAGAATAAAGGCCGATGTGCTTGTTGTCGGAGGAGGGCCCTCGGGTATTATCGCCGCGCAGGCAGCTGCAGAAGACGGATTGAAGGTTGTGTTGATCGAAAGCCGCAGCTTTTTGGGAGGAAACCTGACCATCGGCCTGCCTGTGCTTGGATTTCTGGGACAAAAGGGAAACCAGATCATCTCCGGGTTGCCCCAGAAGTTTATTGACCGGCTAAGAGAGCAGGACGCAGCAAGTGAACACCGGCCTTGTCCGTTGCATATGGGAATTACCCTGGTGGAACCCGAAGCGGTGAAGTTGGTGGCATTCGACATGCTTCGGGAAAGCGGAGTGGAGGTTTTGTTATACACCATTTTTGCCGGGGTGATCATGGACAATGACCGTTTGAACGGAGTGATCATCGAAAGCAAGGCGGGGCGGGAAGCCATTCTGGCTAAGGTGGTGATCGATTGCACCGGAGATGCTGACGTGGCGTTCCGGGCGGGAGTTCCTTGTGAAAAGGGAAACGAGAAGGGCGGAATGCAACCTCCTACGCTGATGTTCAGCCTGGGAGATGTCGATACGGAAAAGCTTCGGCTAAGCATCGCAGACGAACCCCGGACCTACCTCACCGATTTCATTCCAGCCGAGTATTTTGGTCAAAACAGACAGTATATTCTTGTGGGTTTGAGAAATCTCATGCAACAGGCAAAAGACGATGGTTTCTCTTTACCAACTGAGAGAACTATCGTGATCACCGGCCTGAAAAAAGGAGAAGCCTGGATCAACATGACCCGGGTAAATGGTGTAGACGGAACAGATCCGGCCAGTCTGACGGAGGGAGAATTTGTTTCCCGTAAGCAGATCAGTGATGTATTCGATTACCTTGTCCGGTATGTTCCCGGTTTCGAACATGCCCGCATGCTGCGGACAGCACCTTTTCTGGGTATTCGTGAAACCAGGCGTATAACAGGCAGGTATGTAATGACCCGCGAAGATATTCTTTCCTGCGCCCGTTTTGAAGATGCCATTGCCGTGGCCAGTTATCCGTTAGATATTCATCATCCTTCGGGAGGAGACTGTACGCTTGAGTGGAGCGGCGACTGTTATGATATTCCCTACCGTTCACTGGTTCCTCTTCATGCAGATAACCTGCTGGTTGCGGGTAGGAGTATTTCAACCACACATGAAGCGATGTCGGCTATCCGTGTTATGGCACCCTGTATGGCGATGGGCGAAGCTGCAGGAAGGGCAGCAAAAATGGCTGTCCGTGATGGCGTAACTCCGGTAAAAATCAATGTCGCAAAACTGCAACAGGAATTGCGGGAAAAGGGAGCTTACCTTCGTTCGTAGTCGTAAAATATTTAAAACGAAACTATATATGCTTAAAACGAAATAATAATGTATTTTCTAATTGTTTTTTATTGCTTAATTGTATATGTTTGTGGGAATACTATCGTTTTGAAAAGATAAAAACTAAATTGAATAAATAATGCAAACAGTCAGACAAATCCTTTTGGGGAATACGAAGTCATTTCAGTTCCTTTCATGGGGTTACCTGGGAATTCTGATCTTCATGATGGGAGATGGCATTGAGCAGGGGTGGTTAAGCCCTTATCTGGTTGACCGCGGACTGAGTATTCAGGAGTCAGCAGCGTTGTTCACCGTATATGGCATTACCATAGGGCTCTCTTCCTGGCTTTCAGGGGTGCTGGCCGAGACCTATGGTGCGCGGAAGGTCATGTTTAGCGGATTGCTGCTGTACCTTCTGGGCACAATTGGCTTTGTAGGTCTGGGTATTCCGGATCTGAACTATCCGGTAATGTTGCTCACCTATGCATTTCGGGGCCTGGGCTATCCGTTGTTTGCGTATTCATTTTTGGTGTGGATTGCCTATAGTACGCCTAAGCATCAGCTGGGAAGGGCAGTGGGCTGGTTTTGGTTTGTTTTTACCGGCGGACTGAATGTACTGGGCGCTTATTATTCCAGTTGGGCCATTGTCCGGATGGGGCATATCAATACCCTGTGGACCTCGGTTATATGGGCCCTGACCGGCGCTTTTTTTGCCCTGGTCATCAATAAGTTTACACAGTTTGATGGCAGCAGAACGGAATCAAAGTTCAAAGAGCTGATGAAAGGTATCACGATCATGAAAAATGAGCCCAAGATATTACTGGGCGGAATAGTACGGATTATCAATACAACCGCTCAGTTTGCCTTTCCTGTGTTTTTGCCTATTTATATGATGGAGCATGGCTTTAGCACCACCGAATGGCTGCAGATATGGGGAACGATATTCACGAGTAACATTCTTTTTAACCTGATATTTGGTTACGTGGGCGATCATGTTGGCTGGCGAAATACGGTGATTTGGTTTGGCGGGATTGGATGTGCAATTGGCACACTCCTGTTCTATTATTCTCCGTTGATGTTTTCCGGAAGCTTCTGGATTGTCATTTCCGCAGGCATCTTTTGGGGTGCCATGCTTGCCGGCTATGTGCCTTTATCGGCACTTATCCCGTCGCTTGTACGGGAAGACAAGGGGGCTGCCATGTCAGTATTGAACCTGGGGGCGGGGCTGTCGGTGTTTGCAGGCCCTGCATTGGTCGGATTGTTTTACGGAATGGCAGGAAGCGAAGGAGTGATCTGGATCCTGGCAGGGCTCTATGTGGTAAGTGCATTTTTAACTAAGTTTATTACCCTGCCTGATGCTGAAAAAGTTTTAATAACAGTAACAAAATAATTATGCGAGCTGATTTGCAAAAAGCGTTAAAGTCGGCCCGGGACACGAGGGCTCTGGAGATCGGGCATGGTATTATGCCTGAACTACCGGTATTTTTTAGAAAGCAGTTCCCGGACAAGAAGGCCATTGTGGTGTGTGATCAGACTACTTTTGAGGTTGCCGGCAAAAGGGTTTTCCTGGACTTGCAGTCGTCTGGTATTGCCGGACCGGAGCCGTTCGTTTTCCCGGAGAAAAGGCCTTATGCTGAGTTTGGAAACGTGTTGTTGCTTGATGAAGCGTTAAAGACAAATGATGCCATTCCGGTAGCTGTAGGATCGGGAACCATCAATGACCTGACAAAACTGTCTTCTTTCAGAAATAACAGGCCGTATATGTGTGTAGCTACGGCTGCTTCGATGGATGGTTATACCGCTTTCGGAGCATCAATCACGGCTGAAGGAAATAAGCAGACCTTTTCGTGTCCGGCACCGCAGGCTGTATTTGCCGATATTGAGATTATCAGGAATGCTCCGGCAGCCATGACAGCATCGGGTTATGCCGATCTTTTTGCCAAGGTTACAGCGGGAGCGGACTGGATTCTGGCAGATGCACTGGATGTGGAGACGATCGATCAGTGTGCCTGGTCAATTGTTCAGGACGGACTTAAAGCTGCGCTGGCTGATCCCCGGGGGGCCAGGGAAGGAAGGACGAAAGCGGTAGCCCCATTGGTCGACGGGCTGATTTTGGGGGGCTTTGCGATGCAGTGGGCGCAGTCGAGCCGGCCGGCTTCGGGAGCAGAACACCAGTTCTCCCATTTGTGGAACATGGAGCATCATACCTATCAAGGAGAAATGCCGGCGCACGGATTTCAGGTGGGAATCGCCACGCTGGCAGTGACAAGGCTTTATGAGAAAATGTTGCAGACGCCGGTGGATCAACTTGATATTGCTTCTGTTTGCGCGCGATGGCCTGAGTGGGAAACACTCGAAGGCCGGATCCGCCTCATGTTTGCCGACACTGATTTTGTTGATACCGCGATAAGACAATCGCGGGCAAAATACATTAGCAGGGATGAGCTGGCCGCACAACTGGGTAAACTGAAACAAAACTGGGGACCAATCGCCGGACGGCTGGCTTCTCAATTAGTACCCTCGGCCGAAGTCAGAGAAAGGCTGAAGCTGGTCGGTGCACCTGTCGATCCGGAAGAGATCGGCATTTCAAAAGAAAGAATGCGGGCTTCGTTTATAAGAGCTCAGTACATCCGGTCCCGGTTTACCATTCTGGATCTGGCTGTGCGGACAGATTATTTTGAAGAATGGTTGAACCAGATGTTTTAGCAATGATCACAGATTCGACGGTATATGTTACCGCATTTAAAGATAAAGAGATGATGTTTGAGAGGCTTAGGAAGGTAAAACATGTTGCTTTGGACATGGATGGGACGATTTATAACGGAGACACATTATTTCCTTATACAAAGATTTTTTTAAAGAACCTGGATGAGATGGGTATCAGCTATTCGTTTCTCACCAACAATCCATCCAAAAGCACGAGCGATTACCTGTTGCATCTGGAGAAGATGGGATTAACGATATCGGCGGGTGAAATTTATACTTCGGCGCATGCTACCATTTCTTATTTGGCCGGCCATCATCCGGACATAAGGAAGATCTTTTTCGTGGGTACCTCCAGTATGATCGGTGAATTTGAACAGGCAGGATTTTTGTCTGCCGCCGATAATCCTGATGACGAACCTGATGCAGTTGTCATTGGTTTTGATCCGGCTTTGTCTTACGCCAGGCTGACCCGTGCTGCCTGGTGGATCCGAAAAAAAAAGCTTTACCTGGCTACCAATCCGGACTACGTATGCCCGACTGATCAGCCTGTTGTGCTGGTCGATTGCGGTTCAATTTGTGCGGCCCTGGAAAAGGCCACCGGGCGGGTACCGGATGTGGTATTGGGAAAGCCCGATCCCGAGATGCTGCAGGGGATCAAAAGGGGCAACGGCTTGAAACAGGACGAAATCGCCATGGTGGGCGATCGGATCTATACTGATCTGCTGATGGCGCAACGGGCGAATGCCCTGGGTGTCCTGGTCCTTTCCGGCGAATCAACGCTGGAGGATGTGGATGCAGCCGGATTTTTGCCTGACATTGTCACCGACAGTATCGAGAGCTTTGGGGAACTTTTGGCTCAGTCGCGCGCTGAAGCCGGGAAAGTGGTAAATTAAATCCGGCAGTTTCTGTTTTATCTGAAGTTTTCACAAATTTGAATCATACTAAACCAGAGATCTTAACTTTATCTGATGACCACGATCTTCAATTTTTTAAAGCCAGCCGCAGCGAAGGAACCTTCGGCTGCTGATTCTGCAGAACTGAACAGGCAATACCGTTACTGGCGAACAAGGATCATGTATACGACCATGATTGGTTATATCATGTTCTATTTTGTCCGCAAGAACATTTCGATTGCCATGCCGGCTATTGAAGCCGATCTGGGAATTACGAAGGCAGAACTTGGCTTGTTTTTAACACTGCACGGAGTATTGTATGGTGTTTCGAAGTTTGTGAACGGCTTTTGGGGCGACCGCACGAACCCTCGCTATTTCATGGCCCTGGGGTTGATGCTCTCGGCCACGATGAGCCTGCTGTTCGGGCTGAGCAGCGGGGTGATTGCATTCGGCATTTTTTGGCTGCTGAACGGCTGGTTTCAGGGAATGGGTTTTCCTCCGTGCGCAAACAGCCTGACCAACTGGTTCTCGGCCCGCGAACGCGGGGTGAAATTTTCGCTGTGGAATACTTCCCATTCGCTCGGTGCTGCCCTGGTGCTTGTTCTGAACAGTTTCCTGGTTGTTTACGACTGGCGGTACTGTTTTATTGTTCCGGCAGCCCTGGCCTTTTTAGGTGCTTTGTTTGTGCTGAACCGGCTGAGAGATAAACCGGAATCACTTGGACTGCCGCCCGTTGAAACTTACCGGAATGAGCTGCCGGAAACCGACGAATCGGAACACACAGACGAATTAAATTTCAAGCAATTTGTACGCAGGAAAGTGTTCGGGAACCCTGTCATCTGGTTTCTTTGTCTGGCCAATTTATTTTTATATACCATCCGTTATTCGATTCTGGATTGGGGGCCGACTTTCCTGACCGAAATGAAAGGGGTGGAGCTTCAGAAAGCAGGCTGGCTGGTTGCCGGTTATGAAGGTTTTGGCGTGTTAGGGATGCTCACAAGCGGATGGATGATGGATAAGGTTTTTAAGGGGCGCGGAGGCCGTGCAGCCCTGATCTATATGCTGATCTGCACCCTTGCCGTGTTCCTGTTCTGGAAGTTGCCGGCTGAATCTCCCTTCTTTTACGGGGGATTGCTTTGCGTGATCGGCTTCTTTATTTACGGGCCGCAGGCGCTGGTGGGAATTATCGCGGCGAATCTGGGGACCAAACGCGCTGCTGCAACAGCCATTGGAATCACCGGCCTGTTTGGGTATCTGAGCACCGTTTTGTCGGGCTGGGGACTTGGCGTGATCGTCACCAAAGGTGGATGGCAGATGGGCTTTCTCACACTGGTGGGTGCGGGGGTGCTGGCAACTCTGTTCTTTGCATTTACCTGGAATGCCGGTTATATTAAAAGTCAGACTGAAGGCAAAGACACAAAGAGAGTTTAAACGCGAAGACGCAAAAAGTAGACACAAGACACAAGTATCAAGACACAAGACAGGAGAAGTCACGAGTAGTGAGTAACGAGTCGTGATTTCAATAACTTATAAATCAATAACTTATATGCTAATAAATTTCTTCGGTCGTTAATCATTAATCTATAATATGAATAAATCATCTATTTATCGGACGGCAATCGCATTATCATTTATGACAGTTGTCTGGGCTTGCGATCAGTCTATACAAACAGCACAAACTTCTGCTCCGCAGAAGAAGGATCTACAGGCGCCATTCCGGTACTCCGGTGACAGCTCGATCCTGGTCAGCGGGCACCGGGGAGGAATTGAAGAAGGATTTCCGGAAAACAGCAGGGAAGGCTTCGCGCATATTTTAGGTAAAATGCCCGCTTTTTTTGAGATCGACCCGCGCCTGACCAAAGACAGTGTCATCGTCCTGTTGCATGACGCGACGCTTGAGCGCACGACCACCGGAACAGGCAAGCTTTCCGATTATACATGGGAAGAACTCCAAAAGGTCAGGCTGAAGGATCACGAGGGAAATGAAACCCCGTATTTAATTCCCCGGCTCGACAGTGTGATCGGGTGGAGCAGGGGGAAAACCATAGTGAATCTGGATAAAAAAGATGTTCCGATGGATATGATTGCTGAGCTGATCAAAAAAATGGATGCTGAAGACCACGTGATGCTGACGGTTCACACAGGAGCTCAGGCCCGGTATTATTATGACCGTTTGCCGGGGGTTCAGTTCTCAGCTTTCTGCCGTACCATGAAGGAGTATGAAGACATGAAGATTTCGGGTGTTCCCTGGAACCGGATGATCGCCTATGTCGGTCCGTCGATTAACCCGGAAAACGAAAAGATCGTGGAAATGCTTCACGCCGACGGAGTAAGATGCATGATCTCGGTGGCGCCCACTCATGATAAGCTGGCAACACCCGAAGAGCGCGAAGCCGCCTACCTTCAGGAGATCG
>JBDKTZ010000592.1:0-6761 GCA_039679975.1 Prolixibacteraceae bacterium | reverse complement strand
TTTGTCGAAAATGAGGATCAGGCTTTGAGCCTGTTGCTCAAAAAATGAACGGATTACCTCCAGTTGTTCCTCAGCAGGTATTCCGGTAAAGAGCACGGCCCTTGCTCCCTGTTGCAGTGCCTGGCCTGTGCGTTCGCCGGCATTCACGCAGGCGAATGTCCGGTCATCCAGACGTCTGGTGTTTTGCGCCTCAAGCGCGGAGTACATCACCAGAACAAAAAGCAGGCAGGCAATTTTCTTCACGTCGCAGATTTTCTGAAAACGTAAAGATAAAACAAAGCTGTTTCTAAATAATCTTACGGGAATACTTCTTGTCAAATTCCGGTGTACCCCCTGACAGAAAGATGAATGGCAACTGATCCCGGAAGGCTGTAATCCGGGGAAGTAAAGAAAGAGGCCGGTTTCCCGGCCTCCCTATCGCACCGCTGCTATGAAAGACCCTATACGTGTTTTTCAGGTGCAAATGACTCCAGGGTCCTGAGTTCCCGTTTTTTATTTCGATTTGAACAGATCTTTCAAAACATCTTTTAGCTGACCGGGGTCAATATCCGGTTCATCTTTAGCTCCGGTTACCTCAAAAGCCCGTCCTGAGGTCAGGTACTTATCAGCCTCGGCGGCAGAAACGGGACGGAGCGTTATTTCTCGTTTCATTTTTACCCTGGAGGCCCAGCTTTCCAGCATCCCCGAATATTTGTTTAAACCATAGGCCGAGCGCATAAAAACCGCCATATTTTTATGTCCCTTGTTTTCTCTCATATATCCGGCCATCTCAGGATTTATTTTTTCCATATTTTCGATCCCTCCAATGGCTTGATATAACAAGGCCGGGTCTTCTATCAGCTTATTCAGCACTTCAAGTCCTTCAAGGTCTTTTCCATCCATAAATTTCCCCAATCCGACAAAGTTGGTATTGTAACCCTGTTTATATTCCAATTCCTGCACCAGCCTTATGGCTGACTTGTTTTCTTTGCTTTGTTTCAGTTCGCGTAACGATACCGGCCTCGCTTCTCGCTGAACAATGATTTCTTTATCAAACCCCCGCCCTTCGATGCAAGCAGGACCGAGAAGCATTTCCCATTTTTTATTCTGAAGTTTTTTCTGCAACTGACTTACGGAGGCGATGCTGTCCACCAGAAAGAGGTCGGAGTCCTTCATTTTTCCGTCGATTTTCCGGGCAGGAAAAATAAAAGCAGAATTTGCCCCCCCGTCATAATCGGAAGTAGCGGCAACTGCCTTCTGCCACCCGTCACCTTCCTCATCTGCCGGATCGAAGCTGTATTTTTCAGAGCTGAAAGAAACAACCTTATTTTTATCGTCAGCCGGGGCCCCGGTTACGTTATTAATGAATGTTTCTTCAAAAAAGTCGTTGATGACTTTCGACTGAATACGAACAACCGAATAACCCAGGGTTTTCCGGTTTACTTTTCCGGGAGGGGAAGTGGTCCCCTCAAGGACCAAAGGTTCGATGTCTTCGGTATACGTTTCGTTACATTCGATTAAAAAAGTGAGATCGGTTTGATCATTAATATCCACATGGTCATACAGATCATTTGGCCTTTCCCCTTTTTCCGGGCAGTTACAGACCTCTATCACTTCACCCCCTCCGGGGTTATCTTCTGTAAAAACTTTATAAACACCGGTTTCGATAGTGTGATCAAATTTATAGATGCCCTGATCGTTGGTTTCGACCGGCTCAACCGGCTGCGGCAAGGTCCAGCCCTGCGGCTCGATATGTACTTTTATTCCCTTTTTTACCGGTTTCCCTTCCGGATCATACACGGTTCCGGTAACCGTGTTCCCGCGGCTGAACCATGTCTGAAAAACGGGCGCTTTTCTTGTCTCCGCATTCAACGTGTTTTTTGCGATTGCCTTTCCGTCAACCATCACAAAATCATCCCACGATGGTGTTCCTTCCAACTTGAGTTTTACCTCCAGGTCTTTATATTCTTCAGGATTGACAGAAAAATCCTGCGTGCATCCCCGGTGTTTTATTTTCGGGTAATAATATCCGGGATTATAATTAGGATCCATCGCCACATTGGCATCCACCTGTTTCGGTTTGTCATCCCCTTTTTTCGAATTGCCCGAATCATTGCCCGGACCCACCCGCACATAATAAATATGTCCGCCCGACCCCCATGTGGAATTGCGCCATTGTTGCTGATTCCCGTCTTTGTCGTAAGCATATACCTCAGCCTGTATAGCCCCGTCGTCTGGTTTTTTCCCTGTTACAATGACATACGTCTCGATGATGATCTTCGAAATCTGTCCGTTTACAGAGTGATTGCATGTATAGTTTTTCGCAATAACCTGAAATTCGCGCGAATCATTTTTGATGATCTCCCGGGGTACAATCCCCACATTGTATTTCCATATTTCGCCATATATGCCGCCTTCCCCGGGGCCATCCAGATCGTACCGGTCAAACCGATGTTCACGAGCCAAATTAGCGGCCATTTCATTTAACGCCGGCAGGTTAAATGCGGTGTATGCCGTTGGGACGGCTTCGCCCGGGGCCTGGACCCTTGCCCGGACACTCATTTGAATGCCGAACGGATCGGAACCGGGGCCCAGAAAAACCCGGGCCTCATGAATGTTCGACTGAAAAACCTGCCCGATCAGTTCATCAACAGAATTACAGCCACAATCGGGAAGAGTTTCCGCCTCTTGTGCCCAGGCTGTCAAAAAGCCCCACCCCAAAAAAACGAAGAAGATAAACCTGTACATCACTGATTGTTATTTTAGCTTTTTGAACAGTCCTTTCAGGTCTTTCAGACTCTTCATGGGTGTCTCGTCTTCATCTGTTTCTTCGGTTTGTTCATTCGGAGCGCCTTCTTCCTGCTTTGCCTGTTCCATCGCTTTCGACATCATTTCCATCGGATCAAGATTGCCGGCATCATTAAACTTAATATCGGATGGTATATCGAAACGACCTGCAGGCAATGCTGCATCAAGCTGAATTTTACCGGCAACCAGCACGTTCTTTTGCCCCAACAATTTCACCTCTGTCTTTACCGCGATATTGTTCCAAACCCAGATGGTTGACCCCATGCCCTTCCAAACTTCACAATTCCATGTTTTGACCATTTCGGTACCGGTTTTCTGAAAGCCCAGCGCTTCCATGGTTCTCTTCGCAAATTCGTCCATATCAAAATCCGGATCATTCACTAACTCTTCCAGCACGCTGTTGTGCATTTTTGTTCCGGTTCGCGTCATGGGATCCCATTGGTAGATTTCCAGTCCTTTCGTCAATTTTACCGACTTGGTTTCGACGGTTTGTCCGAATGCTTTGGCCGTTGACTGGGTCATTTCGCATTGTGTCCAACCATAATCGTCGATATAAAGGGTTTGACGGCCGGTCGTATTGCCTTCGTAAGCATATTCAACAATAGCTGTTTTGAACGGGTAGCATTTTAATTTTTTTGTTTGGGCTGAAAGGGTGCCGGCAAGCAGCAGGCATAATCCCAATATCTTCATTTGCGTATTCATTTTTCTTTTTTTATCGTTTTTAATATCAATTTGTTCCGGTTAAAATTTCACAAACTCCACGCGGCGGTTTTGGGCTTTTCCTTCAGGCGTATCATTCCCGGCCATTGGCTTGCTTTCGCCCCACCCCTTCGATGTTAACCGGTTGGACGAGATCCCCAGCTCCGTCATTTTCTCCGCCACAGCTTTCGAGCGGGTCTCAGAGAGTTTCCGGTTCATGGCTTCGTCGCCATCGCTGTCGGTATGCCCTTCCACCGAAAAGTTCAGTTCAGCATGCTCCTGCATCATTTTCACCACATAGTTGATGGTTCCCATTGATTCAGGCCTGATCGTTGCCTTGTTCACATCGAATTTGATCCCGGTGGTCACAAACTTGCCGTCAGTCAGGAATTTTTCGTAAAGCGGCACAGCCCCTTTGGCAACACGGACATTTTTGATATATCCGGTTCTGCTCGCCGAAGGGTTGTGAAAAGAAATCATGATGCCGGTAGGATTAAATTCACAGTTAGGAATATTTAATACACGGGCATCATCCATGTAAGCTTTCAAAGCTCTTTTGTTAAACGAAACGGCCATGTGTCTCCATCCCTGGAACGTTTCAGACCGGGCGCCCTGCAAGCCCGGATAATAATTCGTCGTATTTGATCCGTTATCGATGGTATTCCAGGAGAATCTTAACGGATAGGAAGGGGTTAAAATCTTTATCTGATTTTTCTTATCATAAAGGTAAAGATAGTAGGTTCCCTTTAACGAATGTTCTTTTGGGAAATACGCATCGAATTCCACGGTGAATTCATCAGGCAAATAATCTTCTGTTCTGTTATTCAGAAGAGGCAGTATCGCATCGGGGCTATTCCCATAGGTTTTGCGAAACACCACGACTTTGTCATTGTCCAGTTGAGCGATCTCGATCGTTCCTTTTGTCATGTCCCAGCGCGACGGGAACTCGCCATTTTGCTCCCCCTCAAAATTGTCTTCAAAAATAATTTCTGTACCGGGCACAAAATCGTATTTGTTCCAGGCAAGCTGAGGTTGAGGTTTTTCCTGAGGTGTACCTGCAGTTTCCGGTGCGCCCGAAGCCTGTTCATCCGCAGCTTCCTGACCAGTGGTTTCGTTTTCTGATTCGTCAGCCTTTTCCTTTTTATCTTTCTTTTTGAAAAGGTTCCCCACTCCCTCTTCCAGCTTGTCAAAGCTTTTGTCGACAATTTGATCGGTGCGCCGGTTGGCGCGCTGGTTGGTTTCTTTGTTGACTTTCTTTTTCAGGTCGACTTTGACCTGTGCCTGTGAACTCATTACGGACAAAGCCAATAAGCCGGTAATGAACAGGGCAGTTATACCTTTCATAGCAGTTGAATTTTATGGTTCAACAGCTAAAATAAGCTTACGACAATGATCTGTTCCGCCGATATTTGAATTCGCAAAGAATTGCTTTGAATCTGTCAGAAACGGTTTAGAATATCCATGATCATCTGCTTGCGGCGCACAGATACGGGTATTTCAGTTTTATCTTTCAGAATCAGGAAACCGCCATCCGTTTTGTCCAGTTTTTTGATGAAGTCGATGTTTACCAGATGAGACTGGTGCACCCTGACAAATCCATATTTATCGAGCAGGCCGGCATATTCGCCTAAACCTTTTGAAACCATTACTTTTTCGCCCGAAGCCAGGAAGAAAGTCGTATAGACGTTATCGGCCTGGCACCTTATAATGCCGGCGACATCGACCACATACCAATCGCCGGAAGTACGCAGAACCAGTTTTTTGGCGGCTTTTTCCCGGTAATTAAAAAAAAGCTGTTCCACGGGAACCGGTTTTTCCTGTTTTTCAATTTCCTGAAGCGCCTTTTCTACACCTGCTTTAAATTCAAACTCATTAATTGGTTTGAGAATATAATCGATCGCGCTGAACTTGATGGCCTGAATGGCAAATTCATTAAAAGCGGTAATCACGATGAGCTTGAAATCCCGGTTCTTCAATTGCTGAAGTACGTGGAAACCGGTGCCGCCCACAATTTCAATATCAAGAAAGACCAACCCGGGTTTGTGTTGTTCAATGGCAGCAACCGCATCACTAACGCCTGCAGCAACGGCTGCCACCTGTACCTGAGGAAAATAATCCTTCAGCAAAAGTCCGATCATCTCTCTGAAGCAGGATTCATCGTCAACAATTACAGCTTTGATCATACCCAATTCACTTATTGTTTAAAGGCAAATATACCGTTACCCGGGTCCCCGGATTTACCGTTGCCCCGGGATCTTTTTCTTCGATCCGGTAGCTGATCCCGGTTCCATACATCCGTTTGAGGTTTGCCACGCGTTCCTGAAAGATCTGTAACGCATACGAAACATGGTTTTCTTTTTTATCGGCCTCCCGGCTTATCCCTACTCCGTTATCTTCAACCGTGACGATCAGTTGGTCCCCCATGCCTGAAAAACAGACAGAAATCTGACCGGTCCCTTCCATCTCTTCAATACCATGACGGATCGCATTTTCAACAAAAGGCTGAACCAACATCGGCGGCAGCAAAATTTCTTCGGTATCCAGTTCTCCGGGAACATCGACCGTGAACGACAGTTTCTCACCCAGGCGCAGTTGCTGGAGGCGCAGATAATTTTCGAGGGTTTGTTTTTCCTCCCGGAGCGGGATCAGCTCTTCGCGTGAGTTTGTTAAAATAGAGCGCATCAATGAAGAAAAGCTGCCCAGGTAAAAAGCGGCCCTTCTGCCATCATTTTTCATCATAAAATTCTGGATGGCTCCCAGCGAGTTAAAAATAAAATGCGGGTTCATTTGCGAACGAAGGAGCTTCTGCTCCAGTTCGTCTTGCCGTTGCACCTGTTGCCTGCGTTTTTGCCTGAGCAGAAAGAACGCCAGCAAGGCTGCTGATAAAATGAACAAACTGCCGGTCCAGATAGCCAGTTTTTGAAATTTCAGACGGGCATTCTTCAGCTCATTTTCCTGATTTAGCTGTTCAATCTGTTGTTCCTTCTTTTCGGTCTGGAAACGGGTTTCCAGTTCAGTAAGTTTTTTCTGAAGGTCGATATTCTGGAGTGAATCTTCCAACTCGCTCCACTGTTCATGGTAGATCAGCGCATCCTTCCACTGTTTTTGCACCCGGGCCACCCGGTACAGGCCTTCCAGGGCAACCTTCTGCTCGGACAGATATTCATTCTGAACTGAAAGCGTCAGGGCCCTTAAAAAATGATCGCGGGAAATTCCGATCGCACCCAGATCAAGGTAAACTTCACCCAACTGGTTGCAGGAACATATTTGTCCGT
>JBDKTZ010000563.1:0-6877 GCA_039679975.1 Prolixibacteraceae bacterium | reverse complement strand
AAGGGACGATCACGGCAGTCAGGGTGTAAAAGAAGGTTTCGAGCCCGTAATAATAGTTTCGGTTCCGGTCATTGGTGGTCTCCAGTGCCAGAAAATCACGGTTGGCCCAGAAAAAGCCATACGAAATACCCATGATCAGGCCCGCGATCCCGATACCTGTTATGTCGAGCTTGTCGAGCATCATCATGGCCGTCATGGAAACGCCGCTCAGCAACATCCCGAATGAATACAGCCAGGCGATCCTGATTTTCCGGAGCAGGTACCCGTTGATTGCGAAGGTGACCGGAATTCCGGTATACAGGGCCAGTTGAAAGATGACAACCAGTTTGGCCTCCTGCGAATTACGCATAATGTACGCGCCGATAAATAACTCGATAATTGGCAGGACAAGCGAATAGATCAGGTTTGTGATCAGCAACACCCGCATGTTGTGCGGATAGGAAAGAAACACCCGGTATTCATTGACAAGCTTATGGATCATATCCGGAATTTTTCGGGTTTCAGGCTTTGAAGGATAGTTTGAACCGACAGCTTTGCCATGCAGATGACTTTATCAGAAGCTCCGTAATACAGGGTGATCTCATCCCCGTCAACCAGATGCCCGTTGGTGAAGATCACATTCCCGAAGAAGCCTGTTATTTCATAATCCATCAGGGGTTCCATGATCGGTTCTTCCGATCGGGCAATAACATGAAAGGGATCTTTTGCATCGAGAAGGAGCGCTCCCAGACAATAGCGGTTGTTTTCACCGGCACCATGATAAATTTCCAGCCATCCTTTCGCGGTCCTGATGGGCGAAGCCCCTGCACCGATCCGGACGCTGTCCCATTTTCCTTTCCGCGTTTGGGCAATACACCGGTGCCCTCCCCAGTGCAGCCCGTCGGGCGATTTTGCCCCCCAAATGTAGTTTCCCCCCAACTCCGGACTGCTGGGACGATGCAGGGCAAAGAAACCACCGTTTACCTTCTCGTCGAAAAAAGCGCAGTCTTTATTGTGGGGACTGAAAATGAGGCCATGATGTCGGAAGTCCTTCCAATTTTTAGTGGTCCGCAGCCCCACGGCCACACCTGCCGGGGAAACAGCCGTATAAGTCAGGTAAAAAGTGTCACCGATCCGGGTTACCCGGCAATCTTCGATGCCGTATGTTTCCTGTTCTCCCTCGCCGGTAAGCAGGGGGTATCCCTCCGGTTCATAAAAATCCGTCCCGTTATCGCTGCACACCAGCCGCAGATGCGACAGCGTCGTCAGGTAGTCCTGTCCCTGGTAGCTGATCACTCTTGGATCGGAAAGGTCCAGATCAGGATCATCGTTGTTAAAGCGGAGGATCCTGACCCTCCCCTGTTTGTCAAAAACAGGGACGCTTGTCACTCCCGCCTCCTGAAGGGGCCGTTCAGCCACGCGAAGCAACAGGAATATCTTTCCGTCGAATTGAAAAACCCCGGGGTTGAGTAAACAGGCAATGTGCATCTCTCCCGAACTGGGTGTAAGTTGAGACGGACGAAGAACCGGGTTCTTCCCGGAACGTACCGCCAGATCCGTTTTTATTACCATAAATGGAATTTCTGCTTTAATAAAAGGAGATGCCTGAATGACACACCCAGGCACTCCGTCATTCTAGTAACCTGTATTCTGTGTGATGGTGCCCCCCGATTTGTCGATCTCACCCTGAGGCACCGGATAAATGGAATGTTTATCCTGAAATCCGCGTGAGGCCAGCACCTGTTTGGCTATCCCCCATCTTTTCAGGTCATTGAACCGGTGCGATTCAAACCCGAGTTCCACACGGCGTTCATGAATCAGCCAGGTTTTGACCTCGTCGGCATTGACCGATGCTGCATTCCTGGCCGGCAAGGTCCCCGGAGGAGGCATCGTCCCGTCAATGGCAACGGATTTACGGGCCCGCTCCCGGATCCGGTTGATGATGGCTATGGCCTGCGCCGTGTTGCCCGTTTCCAGGTATGCCTCCGCCTTCCAGAGAAGAACATCAGCAAAGCGAATGTAAATCTTATTACTGGCTGCATCATCATTCCCTTTTCCGGAACCGTCGGTTGTCCCCAGAATTTTATTGACGTTCTGTTTTGCTACGTCAACGGTATACAAAAGCCTGGGATCGTTCGCTTCAAACTCCTGCAGGAAGTTTGTTTCCGGAGCAACAAAGCCCCATCCCAGCAGGGCACACAGCCCATTCCCTTTACGGGGAGTCTGTGCCTGCTGATGGTCGTAGGCGAAGATAACCTCATCCTCGGCAAACTCCTTTGTAATGTCAAAACTGTCAAAGTAACGGGCGTTCAGGTCATAGAAGCCCAGTCCTTCGAGTTCTGTGATCAGACTAATCACATCCTGCCATTGTTCGTTATATAAAGCAACTTTTGCCTGAAGTGAGATGACCGCTCCCTTCGATGCCCTCCACTTCTCGGTGTTACTGGAGTACTTGGTGTTTGGAAGCAGCTCTTTCGCTTTCTGCAGATCATCGCCGATTTGCTGCCATACCGTTGCCTTGTCGACCCGCACGGCAACCTCATAGGCTTCTTCGAAAGAAGCAAGTGGTTTCAACAACAGCGGAACATCACCGAAAATCGTCACCAGATCGAAATAATAAAAAGCCCTTAGGAAATACGATTCACCTAACATCCTGCTTTTCAGCGTAACATCCAGGTTAAGCTTATTCATCATTTCCTCGTCGGTTAAATAGGCGATCGCCGTATTAGCCCGCGCAATTCCCTCATAATCATAGCTCCATGTTCCGTTAAAGCCACCGTTCGATGCGACAAAACTGAAATTGTTGAATTGGTCCATCCAGGCCTGGTCGCCGTCGGGATTCCATTTTTTCTGCATATCGTCCGAAGCGATATCCTGAAGAATGAAATCGTTCCGGGTAACGGTGCCGTCATCCCAACCCCATTCCCCGATGATATTTAAGGTCGATGAAAGCAGCTGGTAAGACGAACTTACCGAATAGGCCACGCTGGTCACCGTTGGCTCCAGGTTCACCTGTTCCGGTGTCAGCAAACCGATCGGATCTTTGGTCAGGTAATCGTCGCAACTGGTCTGGGATAATACGAAGGTCAACGCCCATGCTATTTTGAATAATGACTTCATTTTGCTGATTTTAAAGTGTGATTAAAAATTAATGTTGATCCCTGCAAGAACTGATCTTGCCTGCGGATAAGTTCCCATGTCCATCAGGTCGGTTGTTTCCGGGTCAAGTCCGCTGTATCCGGTGATCGTAAAGACATTCTGGGCTGAAACATACAGCCGGAGATTATTGATCCCGAATTTGGAAAAGTTTCCGAAGGTATATCCGACTTCCACGTTTTTAAGCCTGAAGTAAGAGGCGTCCTCCACAAAGATGCTCGAGATCTTACTGCTTCCATTGTCGGTAAAGCTCACCCGGGGCCGCCCGTTAGTCGATCCTTCGCCGTCCCAGCTGTCCAGGATACCGGTCGTGTAGTTAAACGGGCGGGTATCGTAGTCGACAATCTTTTTGGAGTCATTGTACCGGTCAACCTGGCCGACACCCTGAAAAAGCAAGGCAAAGTCAAAGCCCTTATACTCCCCGGAAAGGTTGATCCCGTATAGCACGCCTGGATTCGGATCACCAATAAAGTCGCGGTCGTTATCGTCAATTTTGCCGTCTTTGCTTAAATCCTTAAACCGGATATCTCCGGGAACAACAGTCGGATTCGTTGTTGTATGAAGTTGGGTGGTAATCTCATTCTGATTCTGATAGATCCCCTCAAAGACGTAGCCATAATATGCGTTTAACGGATGCCCCACTTCGGTCCGGCTCACCTGTCCGATGATACTCGGCAGGTTGGGATGCAGTTTTTCCACCTTATTCTTGACCAGGGCCAGGTTGCCGTTGATGTTGTATTTGAATTCATGTTCGCTGTTCCTGAACGTGATGCCAAATTCAAAACCTTTATTGCTGACTTCCCCTGCATTGACGATGGTCGGCTGAACATCCCCGACAAATTTCGGCAGGGAGATCGGCAACAGAATATCGCTCGTATTCTTTTGGAAATAATCGGCCGAAAAATAAATCTTATTATTCAAGATCCCGGCATCAATCCCATAGTTGAATTGCGTGGTCGTTTCCCATTTCAGATCGGGATTTCCGTACCGCGAAGTCAGGTACCGGTCGCCGTCTTTTCTGATCAGCGTAAGATAGGCGTAGTTGTCAATTTCCTGATTGCCTAACTGGCCAACGCTTACCCTGAGTTTTAAGTCGGAAAGCCAGTCCTGCTGCGCCATGAACTTCTCTTCCGAAATCTTCCAGCCGGCCGACACAGACGGGAAGTACCCCCAGCGGTTATTCTCAGCAAAACGGGAAGACGCGTCGGCCCTGAAGTTCGCCGTAAGCATGTACTTCGAATCGTACACATAGGTGGTAGTTGCAAAAAAAGAGAGCAGAGCCCATTCCGAGCCCGATCCGCCGTTCCACAGGTCCTGTTCGGTGCTTCCGAAGTCGATGTAGGTGAATTTGTCCGTATCGTATTCATACCTTCTCCGCGAAGCGCTGAGCGAGGATTGATAATTATTGATGAACTCACTTCCGATCAGGGCATTCAGAGAATGCTTATCAACCGTCTTTACGTAGTTCAGGGTATTGTTCCAGGTGACCGTCAGTGCCTGGCTCCGTTCCTCGTCGAGTCCGTTCGGCCGGTTTTGACGGCCGGTTCCCTGATCAGCTTCGTTCCCTCCGCCATCGTCATCACCGAAATTGCGGTAAAAGGCCTTATTGTGGTAGAAATTCAGATCAATACCCACGTTGGTGCGGAATTTCAGCGCCTTGTCCTGCAAAAAGGCATATTCTGCATACAGGTTGCCAAAGGTCTTGTAGTGTGTTCGTTCATCGTCGGTGAAATAAGCCAGCGCCACAGGATTTTGTGTCCATTCGTACTTGTCGCTTTCCCAGCCGCCGCTGTTCCGGTCGTTATGAACGTAAAAAGGCAGGTCGGTAAAAGGGTCCCGCTCCGACCAGGTCGGGTCGTCGGGACTTTTATAAACAGAAAGGACCGGTGGGCGTAACAGGGCATGGCGGATGATTCCCGGCGTGTCGCCTTTCGACGACAATTTATCCTGAATGGCATACGAAAGCTGCAGGTTGGTCCCGATCTTCAGTCTGTCGGTCAAATCTGCATTGATGTTGGTTCTGAAATTATAGCGCTTGTATTTGTCATTGTTGTAGACTACGATTCCGTCCTGATCATAAAAGCCGGCAGAGAGCAGGTACTGCAGCTTATCGCTTCCGCCGCTTGCGGTTAGCTGGACGTTCTGGGAATAGCCTGTCTCAAACACCTCATCCAGCCAATCGGTATCGGCGAAGTCTGATCTTCCTTTGTCGGCCTTGTAGGGATTGGTGCCGCTATACCCGGCGTTGTTCCAGGCTTTTTCAACCACATCCATATACTGGGCGGCATTCAGCATCTCCGGAAGGTTCACGGCCTGCTGCACCCCACGGAAATAATTCAGTTCGAAAGACGATTTACCCGCCTTACCACTTTTGGTTGTGATGATGATCACCCCTGCCGAAGCTCTCGAACCGTAGATGGCAGCCGCCGAAGCATCCTTCAGGACGGTCATCGACCGGATGTCGGACGGATTCAGAAAAGTCAATTCACGTGTAGGAACGCCATCGACAATATACAGGGGGTTATTATTTCCGATGGTACCTTCACCGCGGATCCGGATATTGATCTCATCGCCCGGTGCGCCGGTGCTTTGCGTGACCTGGACCCCGGCAACCTGCCCCTGTAACGCCTGCGATAATTCAGCTACCCTTCGCTTACTCATATCATCGACATTGACCGGCGAAACCGCACCTGTCAGGGTTGATTTCTTCTGTGTGGAATAACCCACCACCAGGACCTCACTGATCTCCTCCGTTCCGGATTTCAGCGTGACATTTAAGGTTGTTTTTCCCTCAAGGGGAACAGTAACTGATTGGAAGCCGACAAACGAGAATGTTAATGAGGCGGTCGCATTCGGTACCCGGAGCGAGTAATGACCTTCGGTGTCAGTTATTGTTCCGATGGAGGTTTCGGGAACAACGACCGACACACCGGGCAATGTGCCCCCTTCTTCATCGTATACGGTCCCGGTTATGGTTACCTGCCCAAGGACAACTCCTGTTGTCATCAGGAAAACAAATACGATGATTCCTTTCTTCAAAAACGGAATTGGATTTTGCTTCATAGCTTTATGATTTAGTTTTAAATGGCCAACAGACTGCCGTTGCGCTAACAAAGTTGACACACACAGAACAGTTCAGGTGTACACTATGTCTTCAAAAATGTACACTATTTGCGTTAAATATTCAGGGTCACATGTTTAAAGACCGGAAACCGGGCCGGAAAGTGTATTTTTATTATATTTCAGCTGATACTGTTTCGGGGGGAGCTGATACATCTTTTGAAATTCACGGTAGAAATAGGAACGGTTATTAAAACCTGATTCGTAAAAAACCTCCGTCACGTTCATGGTGGTTTGCCGGAGTAATTCGGCGGCGTGTTTAAGGCGAATGGTCCGGATCAGATCGCCGGGCGACAAACCTGAAATTTGCTTCAGCTTCCGGTAAAAGTTCGTACTGCTCATTCCGAGCTCCTTTTCAAGCATGTCAGCCTGCAACCCCGGATTATTGACATTTTCAGAAATAATCCGGATAACCTTTCCCATAAACAACTTATCGGGCTCATCTATGGGAAGCCCGGAGATATCCTGAAAGTCCGGATCCATGGTGAAATGTCTGTATATCCGGTCACGTTCCTCCAGTAATTTTTCGATCCGGACTTCGAGATGCCGGGGATGGAAAGGCTTTGGGATGTAAGAATTCGCCCCGCTCTCCAGTCCCTCAATACGATGCAGTACCGAACTT
>JBDKTZ010000610.1:0-2706 GCA_039679975.1 Prolixibacteraceae bacterium | reverse complement strand
TTATTCTGGTTTTGATTGGCGGGATATTGATTCTGGAACGATTGGATTTAATTCCCTGGAATGTTGCTGATCTCCTGATATCGTGGCAGATGCTTTTGATTGTAATAGGCGCGTTATTATTATTTGGAAAGAATTTCGTGGCGGGATTTATTCTGATTGGTATTGGTAGTTTTTTTATATTACCTGAAATCACAGAAATGCCGGATAAATTCAGACAGCTGTACGGCCCCTTAGCTCTTGTAATTGTGGGTCTCCTGTTGTTGTTCCGGCATAAAGGATGTAACCGGCAAATCAGAGAAGGAGTTAAAAGTAAACAATTTGATCAGTTTGATGATTTTGTAATTTTCGGGGGACGTGAAATCTTTATTAATGCCCAAGATTTAAAAGGGGGACGGGCGACTTCCATATTCGGAGGTATCGAGTATGATCTGAGGCAGGCCAGTCTGGCTCAGGAAGGAGCAATTATTGACTGTATTTGTATATTTGGTGGAACAGGTATCAAAGTACCGGCCAACTGGAATGTAAAGAATGAAGTAACCACTATTCTGGGAGCGTTCTCTGATAAACGCGGTGATACTTTTCAGCAACACGGGATCAATCCGGCCAGCACACTTGTTATTAAAGGGATTACCCTCTTCGGAGGCGTTGAAATTAAACTAAATGACAGCCGATGAAGCATCCGTTCATCAATAACCGGATACTGAGTCTTTATTACAGCTTGTTCTGGCTTTTGATGGGTGTTGGGAACATTCTCCTGCAAACCCTTTGGTATAAGATGAGTTTTGAGGCAGCACTTCTTGAATCATCTTCAATTTTTGTATTATATCCTGTTTTGGGAACTTGCATCTGGTATTTAATCAAATACAATGGCTTAAAGGAGGACGACTGGTTTTTGAACGTATTGTTCAACTTTATTGCTGCCTCTATTTTGAATTCAGTATGGCTGTATTTGAGTTTCATCATGGTGAAAATGATCGATTCCTCTCACCTGGTTTATCTTTACGATGCCCTTCCTTCCAAGATCCTCACCGGCTACCTGATGTATGCCGTTTACGTGGTTTTCTTTTATGCGGTTGGTTATTATAATTCGTTAAAGGAAAAAATAGAAAAGGAAGCGGAGTTAAAAACGTTGATCAGGGATGCGGAATTAAGTGCGCTGAAATCGCAGATTAATCCTCATTTTCTTTTTAACAGCCTCAATTCGATCGCCTCGCTAACCATTAGTGATCCGGAAAAAGCGCATGAAATGGTAATTAATCTTTCTGCTTTTATGCGCTATTCGCTTCAGCATAATCAGGAAGAAACGGTGGCATTGAAAGAAGAACTTGAAAATATAAAATTGTACCTTAGTATAGAAAAAATCAGGTTTGGACGAAAGCTAAATCCTGTATTTGAGGTTGAAGAAAAATGTCTCCAGGCTCAAATCCCGAATATGATTCTTCAACCTTTACTTGAGAATGCCATCAAATATGGCGTTTATGAGGCTTCGAAGCCGGTGCGTATTTTTATCAAGTGTCATTCGGAAGAAGGTTACTTCCGTATTTTGATTGAGAATGATTATGAACCGGAATCGGTAAGGAACAGAGGTGAAGGAATTGGATTGCAAAATATCAGGCAACGACTGGAACTGATATACGGAAATCCCGGATTAATGAAGATTACGGATAGTAGAACAAGTTTCAAAGTAGAATTAATGCTCCCTCAAAAAACATAAGTTATGAACGAGAAGATAAACCTGCTGATCGTTGAAGATGAAGAGCTGGCCCGGGACCTCCTTAAATCATATCTGAAGGGGCAGCCCAATATTGAGGTAATCGGTGAGTGTGAGAATGGATTTGAAGGAGTTCAGATGATCAATAACCTTAAGCCTGACCTGGTACTTCTCGACATCCAGATGCCGAAGATCACCGGTTTTGAAATGCTTCAGCTGCTCGATCACAAACCTGAGATTATTTTTACAACGGCTTACGATCAGTTCGCGCTGAAGGCTTTTGAATACAATGCCGCAGATTATCTTCTCAAGCCGTTCTCAAAAGAGAGGCTGCTCGCTGCGATCGAAAAAGTAGCGGGGCGTATTGCCAATAAGGAGAATTCAGCCGAGAAACTGGAGCGTCTGGCTGAGTTCCAGACAGGCGAATTTCTTGACCGTGTGGTCGTAAAAGACAGGCACAAGATTTCCATAATCATGACCGAGCAGATCCGTTATATTGAGTCGCTCGATGATTATGTTTTTATCTTTACCGATACCGGCCGTCATATGAAGCAAAAGACTATGAAATACTTTGAGACGAACCTGTCGCCAAAAGATTTCATCCGCATACATCGGTCTTATATCGTAAATGTGACGCAGATCGCGGAAATCCAGCAATATGAAAAGGATTCATATGTGGTATTGCTCCGCGACCGCACAAAGTTAAAAGTAAGTAAATCGGGCTATAAAAACCTCAAGGAAGTTTTAAGCTTTTAGGCAGCGGGGAGAAGCCACATCCCTTTAAGGAGAAAAATAATTGCCTTTGGATGCAAAGCCACAAAACTTTATTATTTTTAAAGCATAAAGCTGCTTACATGAGGAATGTGTCTTTTGTATTGATGTCGTTGTATCCGCTTTTTGCTTTTTCTGCGAATGAATATGGCACTGAAGATTATAAATTAACCTGGCTACTTTTAGCCATAATCGTCTTATTGATAATCCTGCCTTTGCTCAGG
>JBDKTZ010000053.1:0-23501 GCA_039679975.1 Prolixibacteraceae bacterium | reverse complement strand
CCAAATGAAGCATCGTCCCACAAGTCACTTTTATTGACCGCCGCAATTATCTTTGAATCCTCACACCATAATAAAACCCCGATTTCACCATTTCCAAGCGGAATACCCTGTAAAGGATCGACGGGCGGACTAAGGTAAACCAGATCATACTGAGCTACCCGTCCCGGCCAATTTATTTTCCACTCAGCAGTTTTCGGATCAAAAGCCGTTTGAATACTTCGATTACTTCCCGGGTGGTTGGCAAACCCGGTCAAACATGATATACAGCAAATCATACCTGTTACAAGGAGAACGCCTGTTTTCGAAATTTCCCGGTTTTTCATGGATTTATTGCTTTGCCGTTATTTTAGTCAGCCTCGTATTTGAGGGAAAGTGGCTTTCAAAGAACACTTTCTCCGTTCCGCTAAACAGGGCAACCCGGACTGTCCCCCAGGTTTCCTGATCGCCTGTGGCATAGTAGAGGTAGGTTTTTCCTTCATATTCCAGGATATCAACGTCTGAATTATTTTTGCCTTCTCCTGCTTCCGCTTCCAGGATCGGATTATACGGGCTTAGTTCCCAATCCGCCAAATCTTTCGAACGGGCCATGTATGAAATCCAGCCATTATGGCCTTCTGTCGGAGCATGTAAATATATGACATAGTAGTATGGTTTGAAATAACGGATAAACGGGCAGGCTGAATATTCATGTTTTTCTCCGGTAAAAACCAAGCCGGGAATTTTTTCCCATTCCGATAAATCGGCAGAACGGGCAAATTTGAAACAAAACTGAACTGGTTTATCCGATTCGTAAGCCATCACATAACCCTTTTCGTCGCGACATACTGACGAATTAAAAAGATGTTCATCTCCGTGGGGAAGAATTACCTTTTGGGTTTTCCATGTTTTCAAATCGGAACTCACCAGCCGGTCAATTCCCGTGGAATTCATCACCCGCCCGAAATCGGTAAACTCAAGGGCAAAAACGTTCAGATCGTTTTCGTTTACAAAGGCTGAAACAAATGAATGCCCCTGTCCGAAGCGCGCAACCTCCTTGCCTGTCTGCAAATCGTCAATGTACAGGTAAGCGTCTTTCCCTTTGGAATCAGCACCTCCCGGCCGGTTATTGGCCACCAGCAGAAGACGGGATTGAAACATGACCGGTGTATTTTCCATGGGAGTCCGGCCAACATCTGAAAAGGCAAAAGGCATTTTAATCAGTACAGGCTTTTGAGAATAAACGGACTTTACATCAGACAGAAAATACAAACAAATAAAGATAAACAGACACTTATTCATAGCTCGTTGGTTTTCGGTTAGATCCGGCTTATTAAATTACGAATTATCGCCAATATAACCCTGTATTATTTCGTTCGCCTTAATAATCCATGATTCTCCTGATTTTAAACCGACCGGTAAATTTTAATAAAGCATGGACGACGGGTATTGTTATTATTGAAATGGTTCACCAATAGACGCAGGCTTACAGCTTATCAAAAATTCCGGGAAGTTTTTTATTTCAAAGGAAGCTCCACAATAAGATGCTTATCACTTCTGACAAACGTTGATACAACTTCATAAGTCAGACTTTTCTGATCTGATCCGGCTGTCATGACCTGAGAAGATTCAGGATACAAAACAATCTTCTTTGTTCCCTCGCCTGCTTTTAGTACCAGCTCAAAATAGAGATCACTGTTATTTCTGATCTCATAATAATTCGTACCGGCACTATCGCCGGCCTTTTTCTTTCGTGAATAATACGGATGATCCACTTCAACACAGGCCTCAAATAAATTTCTGACATGTTCTTCCTTACCGGCGATATACTTACTTGACCAGGCAACGGTGCGACCGGCTTTCAGAGCTTCCCTGACAGATGCTGCCGTATGGTCTTTTGCAAACACCAGCGTCATCGTACGATGAATATAACCTCCCAATTGATACGTGTAACCCATCAGGTTGTGCATATCCGTAGAACCCATTACGGTCAGATTTTTGTCAACGCACCAGTCGAGCGCTTTTTTATAAAACGAAAAACCATTAAAAACTTCGATTCCATCCAACATCTTTTCTTTTTGCAGTTCATCAACAAAATCAATCCATTTATAAGAGCCATCGATCTGATCGGCCTTCCATCCCGGATGATTCCAGAAAATAAAAGCATCCTGCTCTTCGGCTTTTAAAATAGCCGCCTTATCTTTCTCATTTCCCTCGCGATCTGTGACATAACCGGATGCATCACCAATAAAAATGGCATTAAAATGTCCGGGGGGAGTTTGTCTGGTTAGTTCCGATCCTTTTATTAAAACCAGGTTGGCTTCTGCCGCAAGATCTTTTGCGATCTCATATGCACGGTTATGATCGACTTTAACATCTTCCGAATGCGGCTGATATTCAATATGATCACTAATGGCAATTACATCCAGTCCTTCCCTCCATGCTTCCTGTACCCGCACACCGGGCCAAACCTGGCCATCAGAAAAAACGGTATGCTGATGGAAATCACATTTAAGGATTTTATATCCTTTCACATCAGGAATATTGATGATTTCCCTCTTTTGAGGGTCGCGGAATTCATCCATTCTGAAAACGCCGTTGTCGGTTTGGGCATGTATCATCCCGGCTGCCGGAAAAAGGAGCAACAGGAATAAATTAATCTTCTTCATATGGTCAGGTTTAGTTGTTTTTATAAAAATACTACATTCCGATTATAATTTTCGCCACAAAAAGAATAAATGAAGTGAAAAATCATTCCTGTTGAGCTGAGGTATACTGATTCAAATATTTCACAAAGATGACCTTATTGTCTCCTTTGTCATAAAAATCGCTCAGCTCACTCACCTGAGCATATGCTGTTTTAAGATAAAACCTCCGGGTAGGCAGATAATCAGGACGGGAAGATGTTTCGATCCAGATATTCTCTCCGCTCATATCTTCAATTTTTTCTTCAGCCATTCTCATTAAAATCGTTCCCAGTCCATGCCCCTGAAGATCTTTTTTTACCGCCATCCAATAGATATCCCAACTGGCCCTTGTACAAGGCGTGGGTCCGAAGTTGATATAGCCAACGACCTGGCCATCCTGCTCCGCGATATAAAAATAATAGCCTGAAGCCTCGCCGTTAATCAGAAAAGTATCTGTAATTTCAAGGGCCACATCAATTTCAAAATCGTAAAAGACCCGGGTCGACTCCAGAAGCGTCTTGATCGCGTTCCGGTCTGAACTGATGAGTGTATTCCGGTAGGTTATCATGTTTGTTTTCGTATTTAGTAGTGAGTTATGAGCAGTGAGCAGCAGGCTGCAAACCGCCAGTTGTATTAAGTCAATTATCTGTTTAACCATTCAGCAATTTCCCTGATCGCCTCAGTCACGGTCAGGCCACCCTGCGAAACAGCGGCTATAAACCCGCTGTCGGGCGAAATGCAGGGATTTCCGTTAATTTCCAGCACCATTGGCCGGCTGTTTTCCGAAACGCGAAAATCAACCCTGAAATAGCCTGAAAGCTGGAAAACTTCTCCGCATTTAAGTGCTGTGGTAACCAAATTATCATGCAATACCGGATCAGATAACAGAGTATCAAATCGCCTGCAGGTATGTGTATACTCGAATGACCACTCATTCCATTTTGCACGGTAACCCAGCATCCGCTCTTTCCCTTCGGGGAAATCTTCAAAAATCATTTCTGCAACAGGATAAACCTGGTATTGCCCCGGCTTTCCTGTGATGCTAATATTAAATTCCCGGCCATCAACAAATTCTTCAACAAAATACTGATCCGTATTTAACGTGCTCAGTTTGGCTCTCATCGCCTGATCGTCGCCCCAAAAAACCGCATCTTCATCCAGTTTTGCAGAACCTTCTTCGGCCACCGGCTTCAGAATATACTTTTTCCCCGGATGCAATGAACCCGGAACCTCATCCACGGAAAACCAGTGAGGTGTTGCAATTCCGGCTTGCTTCATAATCTTTTTGGCCAGCGTTTTACTTGTCGTCAGGAACAAGCCCTCGCCCGAAACTCCTGTATAAGGTATATTCCATGACGACAACACAGAGGGAACCAGATGCAGCAGTTCGCTCTTCCCAAATACAGTTTCAACGAGGTTAAATACAAACGCCGGCGAGAGTTCCTGAAGATCAATTATATCCTGATACAGGTTACAGCCAATATCTCTGACTATGCAGTCATAGCCCAACTCAGTCAAGGCCTTTTCCACAAGCTTAACCTGCTCCATCACATCAAGTTCGTCGGGAGCAGGATGCTCTGACAGCCGGTTATGCAGAATAACTACCGGTTTGCTCATACCAGGACAATTTACTTTTTACGTGGTAACAGGGAAAGTCAAGCTGCTGAAAAACACATTCATTTTGGGTGTCGTAAAGTAACATGTCTCATCTTGTTTTAAAAATGCGTTTCTCCGCAGCCTGCATGATTGCGGCGATCAATCCGTTAAAATTCATTCCGCTCAAACCGGCAAGGATTGGAAGGTCCGAATCGTGAAAATTCAAACCGGCCAACGGATTGATCTCAATAAATTCAGGGTCGCCCATGGCATTCAGCTTCATGTCTACGCGACCTCCGTCGCGTGATCCGGTCGCGTGCCACACGCTTAACGCCAGTTCTGCACACTTCGCGAATACCTCCCCTTCGGCAAGCTTGTATTCGATGATATCTTCGTAGTTCTGCTTATTCTCATAAGAGTATATTTCCCTGACATCTTTTTTAAATACGACCTCCATTACCCCTACTACGCGAGCATCGCTTCCATTGCCAATTATACCCGCCGTAAATTCCCGCCCCGGAAGGTAGGACTCGGCCAAAACCGGCTGATTAAAACGATTAAGCAAATCTGTGCATACCATCACCAAATCATGCTCGTTGCTCACCAGCGAACGATCGTCAATCCCTTTGCCTGTACCCTCCGATACCGGCTTTAGAAAAAGCGGAAAAACCGGCCTTTCCTTTTTGAGATCTGCCACGGAACGGATCAGACAAAAATCGGGGGTCGGGATCCCGGCATCTCGAACCACCCGCTTACACATTGCTTTGTCGAGCGACAACGCCAATACGGCAGGGCTTGAAAAGACGTAAGGGATCTGCCAGTTATCCAATAAAGCGGGGACCAAAGATTCTCTTCCGTCCCCGTATATACCTTCACAAATATTGAATACCAGGTCCCATCGGTCCCCCTTCAGTAAGCTCTGCATTAAAGCCCGTGCATGACCAATCCGCTCAGTCTGATATCCTAAATGATGTAAAGCATTTTCAATGCCTTCAATGGTTTCTTCCTTATCTAATTCTGCTGTTTCCTCGGCAGAATATCCCATGGCCAGATATTCTGACTTCAAATCGTACGTTAATCCTACTCTCATCTTCTTACCAATCTTTTTTACTCCCGACTCGCCGCCTATGACTCTGCATCCGGATAATAAAATGTTTTTCCTTCATAATTTTTCAGAATTACATTCCCGTTTTCTTTTCCCTGGAAATAATCAGGAAGCAGAGGGATTTTTCCTCCTCCCCCGGGAGTATCGATCACATAATTAGGAACCGCGTAGCCGCTTGTAAAACCTCGGAGTCCTTGAATGATCTCAATTCCTTTACTTATTGGTGTTCTGAAATGAGACGATCCGGGGATGGGATCGCATTGATACAGATAATAGGGTCTGACACGAATTTTTAACAGGCCTTGCATCAGTTTTTTCATGACGTCGACATCGTCATTGATCCCATTCAGTAATACGGTCTGACTTCCAAGAGGTATTCCGGCATCAGCCAATCGGATACATGCTTCTGCGGTTTCGGGCGTCAGTTCCACCGGATGGGTAAAATGGATGCTGATCATTAACGGATGAAACTGCTTCAACAGCCGGGTCAGCGAATTGGTGATCCGCTGCGGCAATACCACGGGGACCTTGGTGCCTATACGAAGGAGTTCTACATGAGAAATCCCGCGTAGTTCGGTAAGCAGGTTCCTGAGCATTTTTTCAGGCATGGTGAGAGGATCGCCCCCTGAAATCAACACGTCTCTTACTTCAGTATGCTGCCTGATGTATTCAATAGCAGGTTCCCAATTCCGGTTGAAATGCACCTTTTCCTTAGCCACCATATGGGTACGTGTACAATAGCGGCAATAGGCCGAACAAAAACCTGTAGCCAGAAACAAAACCCGGTCAGGATAACGGTGTACCAGGTGCGGAACGGGCGTATTGGCTTCCTCATTCAACGGATCGGTCTGCTCGCCCGGAGCAAGATGTAACTCCTGCACACCAGGAACCATCGCCTTCCGAATGGCATAACCGTTTACAGGATCGGAAAGTAACGATGCATAGTAGGGTGTAATACGAAGCGGCAAATGGACACCAGGCGAAAGTAAAACCTGTTTCTCGGTACCCGAAAGCTCCACGATAGAGGATAATTGGCTGAGTGATGTAAAACTGTTGCGAATTTGCCATTTCCAGTCATTCCATTCATTAATTGAAACTCCCGGAAAATGCTTTTGCAGAAATACTTTTGATGCCTCGCTGGGTTCTATTAAACCTGAAATCTTTAGAGACACCGGGTCGTACGAACCGGCCCTTTCTTTCCCGTTTTTTACGGGAAAACCAAGAGGAACATCTCTGTCTGAAGAGTCTGTTTCCTGCAATGCGCTAACGTTCATAAATCTTTACTAAAATCTTTCTTAAATGGGCTTTATAAAACATTGATAAATAATATTTTAGTCACTAAAACAATTCGCTTTGAATTACCATCCAATATTAGACTATTTCTTGTTCCATTGTTCATCAGTTATCATCTTTTTAATGAGAAAAAAAAAATTTTTATTAACAATGAAATGAACCGACTGTCTTTGATTATCATTTGTAAACAAAATGTGAAATTTCACGATAATTTGACAATTCAGCATAGAGTTATTTTAATTTTTGTTTTTATTTTTAGCCAATAAGTTATAATTAAAAACCTTAATCAAAAACGAACTTTTATTGATCCGGAAATTAAAATTTATCACCATGGGAATAAACACGTTGGAGTTGGATAATTTGATTGGGAAACTTTCTGACCCCATTGAAAAGAACAGCAAAATCGATACCAGCCTGTTTGAAAAATACAATGTGAAAAGGGGGTTAAGAAATGTAGATCATACGGGCGTATTGGTGGGTCTCACCCGAATCGGCGATGTGGTTGGATACCGGAAGGAAGAAGACGGCAGTTTGCAGGCCATTGACGGAAAGCTTTTGTACCGGGGAATAGATGTGGATGATCTCGTTAAAGGATTTCAGCTTGAAAAGCGTCATGGTTTTGATGAAACGGTTTACCTGCTTCTTACAGGGGAGCTTCCTGATCAGACTGAATTAAATAATTTTACAAATTACCTGGCTTTCAACAGGAAACTTCCCGACAATTTGAAAAACTCGCTGATGGGTCTTCATGGGAAAAATATCATGAATATTCTCGCGCGTTCCGTCCTTGTACTTTACAATTATGATGATGATTCGGATGATACTTCCGCCAAACAACTCATCACCCAGTCACTCGGGCTTATCGCCAAGTTTCCCACGGTAATTGCTTATGCTTACCATAACTATGTCCATCAATTCAAAGGCGGTACCATGTCGATCCGCCATCCTGATCCCGCACTGTCTACCGCCGAAAACCTGCTTTACCTTCTGAAAGGTCCCGGTAATTATACACCACTCGATGCCGATGTTCTTGATCTTGCATTGGTCTTGCACGCAGAACATGGTGGCGGAAATAACTCGACCTTTACCATTCGGGTGACCAGTTCTTCGGGAACCGACACTTATTCTGCGGTTGCCTCGGCCATCGCCTCATTAAAAGGTCCGTTACATGGCGGAGCGAACCTGGAAGTGATGAAAATGATGGAGCATCTGAAGAAAGAAATCCATGACTGGAAAGACGAAGAAGAAATTGAAAACTATTTAATGAAGATCCTCAAAAAGCAGACTTATAACGGTAGCGGTAAGATTTATGGTATTGGTCACGCGGTATACACAATCTCCGATCCAAGAGCTGTTCTTCTGAAGGAGAAGGCCAAGGAACTTGCTGCAGAAAAAGGTCTGAGTGAGGAATTTGATTTCTATGAACGGATCGAAAAACTAGGCATTAAAACGTTTATGGATTTTAAAGGTTCGAAAGTCAACAAGACTGTTTGTGTGAATGTCGATTTCTATTCAGGATTTGTCTATTCCATGATCGGTCTTCCAAATGAAATTTATACACCCCTGTTTGCCATGTCACGAATGGCGGGCTGGACCGCTCATCGTATTGAGGAGCTGAACTTTGAGCAACGGCGGATTATCAGGCCTGCGTACAAGAATATCCTGAATCCCCGACCGTATTTGATGCTCACGGGAAGATCATAAAAATAGCCGGTTGTAAACCGGCTATTTTTATGATCTTCAGATAAACAATAAATTCCCGAAATACGGATATTGGTGATAATCCGGCTTTTCCGTTCCTACCGGATTCCAACTCAGATAATGAGGCTTTGAGGTCGCATCGCCGCATTTGTAAAAATTTGCCCGCGCCTGAAGTCCCTCAAACGATTTCAGATGATCGTGAATAAAACAAGTAATCGGGATCTCCACATTCAGCTTCCAGCTAAAATCACCTTCTTTCTCTGAAAAAGGTTCAGCACCCAATGATGATTTTATTTTTATTTGTTCAATAATCTCAAGAGGTAATTTCAAACGCTGATAACGGTCGGGACCGTAAGCCACATGGGGAACTCCAATGCAATTAAACTCGAAGTTGTAGTATTTGCCATCAGCTCTGGGAGAAATAAAGAATTCCACGCAACTGTCCTTATACACGTCGCCGTTTACAATAGTCTCTTCGGCACGGATATACTCTTCCCGAACGTTAAACTGAAGGTAGATTAAATGCTCATCATTGGTGATCTTAAAATGCACTTCGGGTTTATAAGGAAATTCTTTCCAATTCACGCAGTCGATCAATTGAGGCTGGAAATCATTCAGATCCAGCGCTTTCCTTTCGGATTCCGAGAAATTACTCATATGAATGTGTTTTAAAGGTTATTACTTCGAATAATCGAAATAGTTGATCCCATACATTTTTAGCCTGAAATATTCACTTTCCATCCGCTTTTGAAAGTCAGCAAAATCTTTGACTGTCTGAGGTGACCATGCTACCTCCGATAACGCACAAACCCTTGGGAATGACATGTATTCCAGATAAGATATATTGGCAATATATTCTGTCCAGACGTTCGCCTGCACCCCAATAACAGATTTGGCTTCTTCCTTACTAAGCTCTTCAGGAACAGGTTCGTAACTATAAACCTTTTCCAGAGGTAAATAACCCCCTATTGCCAAAGGCTCGCCTTCATGATTTTCTTTTTGATAATAGTCAAAATACATGTGCGAATTCGGAGTCATCACCACATCATGGTGCTGTTTTGCTGCTTCAATACCTCCCTTTACACCTCGCCATGACATGACTGTTGCTTCAGGAGCGAGTCCACCCTCAAGGATTTCATCCCATCCGATGAGTTTTTTATTTTTTGACAGCAGATATTTTTCCATTCGCCGGATGAAATAACTCTGAAGTTCATGTTCATCGGCCAAACTTTCATCTTTGATCCTCTTCTGGCAGGCCGGACACATTTTCCAGGCGTCTTTCGGACATTCATCGCCACCCACGTGGATATAGACAGAAGGGAAAAGTTCGCATACTTCATCCAAAACATTTTGGAGAAAATTAAATGTACCTTCCTTTCCGGCGCAATACACATCTTTCATGACCCCCCAGGTTTTTGCAACTTCATACGGCCCACCGGTGCAACCCAGTTCCGGATATGCTGCCAGAGCAGCAGTCGAATGTCCAGGCATTTCAATTTCAGGCACAACGGTAATAAAGCGGTCGGCTGCGTATCTCACAATCTCTTTAATCTGATCCTGAGTATAGAATCCGCCATAACCAATCCCATCGTATACTTTAGAATCGCGGGCATGCCCCAGTACCGTTTCGTCCCTCCAATGAGCCAGTTCAGTTAGTTTTGGATATTTTTTGATTTCGATCCGCCATCCCTGATCTTCGGTTAAATGCCAATGAAACGTGTTCAACTTATACATCGCCATATTGTCCAGAAACTCCTTGATGTATGAAACCGGGAAAAAGTGACGACCGACATCAAGCATCACACCTCTCCATGCGAGACGAGGTTCATCCTTTATTTCAACAAAAGGAACAGCGATCTTCCCTGAAGCCTGGACCGGAAGCATTTGCTTCAGCGACTGTATACCGTAAAAAACACCATTGGCAGCAGACGCTGTAATGACAATGCCCTTTTTATCAACCTTCATCACGTAGCCTTCCTTCCCCGTTTTCAAGGACGGGTCAATTATGAGACGGATACCCGTTTTTCCATTCGAAGCCACAGGCAGGGTCAAATGGTAATATTTTTCAAGATGATTGCTCAGCAATGCTGCAATACGCGCCAGCTCCCTGGCTGACTGATCAAAAATCACCTTCGTCTCAGGAGTAATTTCAAAATTACCTTCCGATACCTTTATCCCTGCCGGTCTGGGGATTACCGGAATGGTTTGTGCGTTGAGAACGGGAAAAGACAAAACAAGAGCGACTGTTAATAACTTAATCTTTGTTCGTATGATTCGCATGATTTTATGATTTGGGTTTAAGCGTCCCAAAATACGTAATTTTAGTCTTATTCTGCGAACAGATGAGAGGGAAAATACGTTTCAGAGTATATTTTCAGACGCTGTCATTCCCATAAAGGATTGAATCTTTTATACAAAAAACCCATTCCGGTAAACTAAGGAATGAGTTTTTCGCTATGATCAGCAGTGTGAGGACTAGAGTTCCTTGATCCAAATATTTCGGAACTGGACCAGGCTGGAAGCGCCGTTCAGCTTTCCTGTTTTTTCGTTGATACCCCCGTGATGTTGCAGACCGATCGGACCTTCGACATCCAACCCGGGATACCATGCATGATCAATCACTATAATCCCGTTATTTACGATCGTGATCCGGTCTCCCCGAACGGTAATGTCAAATGCATTCCATTGACCGACAGGTTTGTCAGCATTTTCTATGGGTACAGCACCTGCCCGCACTTCCTGCGGCAATTTCGGATTATTCCTGACCGACCATAATTCGCCTGAACCAACCGACCAGCACCAAAGGTTAGCCTGCCCAACTCCTTTCAGGAGGATTCCCGAATCCGAGTTCGGGCCCGGAGGTTCAATGATCTTTCCGTTTTGATCGCGTCGGTAGTCACCATTTGACAAAATAGAGGGAAGAGGGAAAAGATGATCGCCATACCCCTTAAAACGCCATTCCACGTGCAGTTTAAAATCCCTGTAATTCTTTTCGCTCATCAAATCCTTACTCCCTTTTGCTTCGGAACGGGCATCATAATCGATCACGCCGTCAATCACCGACCAGTGTCCGTTATCGCCTGGCGGTACAATCCATCCGGTCAGATCCTTTCCGTTAAAGAGCTGAGTGTAACCTTCAGATTCAAAGAAACTGTTTTTCTGAGCGTTGCTGAGTACCGGGAACAAAGACAAAATGAACACGATCGGCAAATACATTAATTTCCTCATAGCTATTATTTTAAATTAGATGATTATAACTCCCATCCCGGGCGGTAAATACGCGACAAATATGGATTGGCTTCCGGCAAATTGGATACCTTAAGATATTCACTATCCCATTCCAGCCTGTCATTCATACGGATTGCCAGATTACCAAGACAAATGGACTCAGCCACTGTCTGGACGTTTTCAAAGCTTCCTCTTGATGGTTTGCCCCCACGAAAAGCTGCGATCATTTCAGTCGTCTGATCTTCCATTCCAACTTTTGGAACAATTACAGAAGAGGCTATCTGATCACCATCTTTTACATCAAGCAGAACAGGATCCTCATAACCATAATTAGCAAGGACTGATCCTTGCTCACCCACAAACATCACCCCTTCCACAGGCATCTTCCGCTCTTTTTTGACCAGTGAACCTGGGGTCGCCGGTCTGATACCGCCTTCGTACCAGAACACATTGACCGATTCTTTTTCACCATTTACAGGCACTTTCAAGTATAAGGTTGCCGCGTGAGGATAAGTCAGGTTATTTTTCACCCATGTACTTCTGAAATCTCTTATTTCGCAGGTAAAGCTTGATGAACCTTCAGCGACAAGGGGCATTCCCAGATTCAATATTCGCCAGTCTTTCCAGAAACCATAGTAACCCATATCGGCCAGACATCCTGCACCAAATTCATACCAGCCTCTGAATACGGTATGTGTATACCGGGGTGAATAGGGCCGGTCGGTTGATGGTCCCAGCCAGAGTTGCCAATCGAAACCTTTAGGTATTGGCTTTTCCTCAGGAAGTTCGGGCGATCCCTGTGGCCACATCGGGCGATTCGTCCAACGATGCAGCTCTTTGACTTTCCCGATCAGGCCGCTGTCGATCCATGCTTTGAGGGTGTACAGTTCAGGAGGATCCTGGAAAGCAAAACATTGCGTGGCGACACCCGTTTCTCTTGCCTGGGTACAAGCCAGGCGGGTTTCATTCATAAAATTGGCAATGGGTTTATGCGTCGCCACATGCAGTCTTTTTTTCATCCCGGCCAGCGCGATAGTGGCATGCAAGTGGTCGGGCGTCATAATGAAGACAGCATCCAGGTCATTTTCTTTTTCCAATAATTCCCTGAAATCGGCATAAGCGGTACATCCGCGATAGGAACCGGAACCGCTCTTTTCGGCATACCAGGTATTGATCTTTTCCTTCCCGATTTCCCGGCCTCCCGGAGCGCCTTGTTTTTCGCCCTGCGATTTTCCCCACTGCGGGTAATCATAGCTTTTCCTGTTTGGATCACAAACCGATACGAACTGCAACTCATCCCGGTTTAGCCAGTCGGGCAACTGCTTTAATGCCTGGGTTCCGCACCCGATCAACGCCACATTGATTTTATTACCGGGAGTGGTTCGTCCGCGTCCCTCCAACACAAAAGAAGGTACGACTGTTAATCCCAAACCGGTTACGGTGGTCTGGGCAAGGAACTTTCGTCTGTTTAGATTGCTTTTTTGCTTCATTAATCTGGGTTTTAAGTTTTACAAAAAAACAGGTTGCTCCGAAATTAATTCATTCAAAGATGCAGATTCATTATTAACCCGTTGCTTTTTTTGCGCCTTTACCCGGAATAAAAATTTGCGGAGCGTGCTCATCAAATAAAATTGAATTTACGGGCTGCTAAAGCCAAGTTTTGCAAGGCCTGTCTTAACTTCAGGGGCCGACATGAAGAGATTCCACAGCAACCTGCTGCGGTAATTCTCAATCATAATGATTATGGGGCCCTGATCAATCGCCAGATAAGACTCTGCCGTCCATGCCTCCGTTAAATTAAAGGCGTCATAAAAACCATATTCTCCCCATAGCCGGTCACCCAGCACATAATAAAAGAATTTCAGCGCTTCCATCGATTCTTCCGGCGTGTAAGGGAATGAAGAGATCGCTGCCGTGGGCGCAATCACTCCCCTGTCAGCGGTTGGCGAATGGGCATAATAACCCTGGTTTCCGTCGCTGGCGCTCAGCCCCCAGCAATTTGCACTGTAGCCAAGATAATTGTTTGGGTTCCGGATGCAATGCGCCTGGTTTATCAGGCTGTGATTTCGGTTTTGTGTCCGGTAATTTCCATACCGGTCGGTCAGGTTATTCGGATTTAAACCAAGGAATGAATAATGGGAAAAAAATAACGGACCACCATAATCGAAGCCTAATGGCAAGCTAATCCCGTAAAATTCCCTGCCGTTTTTAATACTCCCGTTACCGGCCCATCCCTCATGATACACATCGGCAGCAATGGGGTGAGCGGACGACGATGCGGCCAGCAGGTAGGTGATCAGCGCTTCATTATAACCTTTAATCTGATGGTTCATTATCCAGGCATAATTTGGAGACCAGTGCCAGTAAAGCACTTTTTGCCCGTCGCGGGTGTACCAGTTCCACTCAATTCCCTGCCACATCACATTGATCTTGTCGATCAAAGCCTTTTCTGCGGGATTGTCCGAATCCAGGTATTGTCTTACGGCAAGTAGTCCTGAAGCTAAAAAAGAGGTTTCAACAAGATCACCGCCGTCATCGTTGGTACTGAAAGGATAGACCTTTCCGCTACTGCCGTTCAGCCAATGGGGCCAGACACCATGAAAACGATCTGCATTTTCCAAAAAATTAACGATCTTTTGCAGACGGGTGATTCCCTCGTTACGGCTCACAAATCCCCGTTCCATGCCAACCAGAATCGCCATCAGACCAAAGCCCGAGCCACCGGTCGTGACGATTTCGTCCGATGTATTCCGTTCCCGGGCGAGTCCGCTTACCGGATGCGCAAAGTCCCAGAAATATTTAAAGGTTTGCCGCTGAACAATAGTCAGTAATTCTTCGTCTGATGTTACCGGAAACTTAGGAGTAAGATCTGGTTTGGTATAAAATGCGGTTTCGAATCCTGTAAATCGATTCCCGCTTTGCGAGCTCAGCCTCCCATCGATCAGTAACCTGTACTTCATCAGTCCTTTGAGCGAATGAACAGGCTTAACCAGAAATTCCTTGCCCCCTGCTATTGCCGATACCCTGATTTCATGAGTTGCGCCTTCACCGGAAATCGTTGCCCGTTGCACAAACTCATCGACAGATACGGGATGTGAAAATGTGAGGCGGATCTCCGGAACCAGTTCCACATCCTGCATACGGATAGTTTCATAGTAGATTTGTGTATCAAACTTAAGTGACTGTAAAGTCAGTGGACGCAACAATGTTTTAAAATCAACCGAAAATCCTTTAAAGGTTTCCTGGTTGCTCCCTTTTAAGCTGTTGGTAATCTCCAACCGGTAAACAGTATTTTCAGACAACTCAGTTGGCGATGATAAGGAAATGGTTTTGTTGTTGTCGAAAAGTGAAGCGGTGAGTAATACAGGAGTCAAATTCGGATCGACCAAACGAATGGCTGTTTGAACAGTTTTTGCATCAAGCGGGATATTAAACCGCACAACAAGAGGCTGATTAACCGGCAGATCTTTATTTTCACCGGTCCGCGACAATTGTATTGTTCCCACATTCACAGAGACCAGCTCCAAAGAAACTGATACAGGCTCCTCCTCATTACTTTTCGAACAGGAAGAACCTGATATCAGAAAGAAGGTCATGACCAGGCCCAGAAAAACCGGTTTGCAGATACAATTCATAATTTTGTCTTTTAGATAAGCTGTCAAAACAAGTTATTTATTATCAATATATTGATGAAAGATTGTTCTCTTGTTAAGAACAATCTTTCTCTGCCTGGAGTTTTTCTGCGTCCGGCTTATCTCCGATCGGAATTTTATTGATCGCTTTAATTTTCATCGGCGATGATGGCCTGCACTTCGGCCTTTGTGAGCGCTTTACTAAAAAAACGCATTTCGTCGATATAACTAAGTTCCGAATGATGGTTCCAATAGCCAAAACCCGGGTCTCCTGAAGCAATCGAAATCGTGTTGCATCCGGTCCAGTCAACTCCTGCGGTCATAACAGCCGTACGGATTTCTTCTCCATTGATATAGATCACGTTTGAAGTTGGAGAGACTGTAAATGCGATATGCGTCCAACCGTCAACAGGTAAAGTTACGCTTCCGCCGTCGTTCCAGACCTCTCCGCTACCGGTACCTACGTTTAGTTTGAATGTTTGGGAAGTCGCGTTCCCTTCACGAAAGAACCGGATGCCTTTGGTCCTGTTTTCTCCTCCGGGACTGACCGAAATTAGCCCGGCCCGATCTGGAATGGGATTGATTTTCATCCAGAATACAGCGCTGAATTCATTCCCGCTTAAAATGGACGAAGGAAAAGTCAAATAAGAGTCGGCGGCACCGGCGTAGGCATTCGTTCCGGCTTTCGCTTCGCCTGCAAAACCGGTTGTGCCCACCATTGTGGCCCCGATCTTGCTGATCTGATCCTTATTGTTTCCGTTAAAAGGCAGGTAAAGCAGTTCATTTTCATATTTAGGTTCATATTCTGCCTGTCCTTCGGCGGCCATCACATCCTTCACCTCTTCGGCAGAAAGCGCCTTATTAAAGAACCGCAATTCATCAAACAAACTAAGGTCAGATTTATGGTCCCAATAGGAAAAGTTGGGGGCGCCTGAACCAATTGACACCGTGCTGCATCCGGTCCAGTCAATCGCACCTTCCATGACAGCGGTATTGACTGCTGCCCCGTTGATATATACCACACACGAGCCTTCGGAAATGGTGAACGCCAAATGAACCCAGTCACCGCTTGCCGCATTAACCGTCCCTCCGTCATTCCAGGTTTCACCTCCGTTTCTTCCGACATTCAACTTTAAACGTTGTATTGCTGCATCTCCCTCCCGGAAAAATCGCAATCCTTTCGTCCTGTCTTCACCTGTGGGGCTAATTGAAATCAGCCCTGCTCTCGTGGGCGAAGCGTTGAGTTTCATCCAAAATGCGGCACTAAACTCATTTGCCTTGATATCTGCAATGGGAAAGGTCAGATAGCCATCGGTTGCACCCGCATAGGCCTTTCCGTAAACTCCGCCGTCATTAAACCCGGGACTGCCAACTTTCGTGGCCATATCCTGGCTGATCAGCTCTGTATAGTCACCGTCAAAGGGCATGTAAAAAACTTCCCCTTCGAAGATTGGCACATAAGGAGGTTCCTTCTCAAAGTTAACCGATTTTGATGTGTTTTTACCCGTAAGATCGGTAGCCGTAAGGGTAAGAATGTGGCTGCCGTCGGCAAGCGCATTATAAAGATATTCACCCAGCAGCCGTCGGTAATCTTTAAACGTATCAAAACCAGCTATTTTAGTACCATCGAGAGATAAAACAATGTCCTTTATTTCAATATCATCGGTTACCTCAAATTGGATTTTAATGGACGTCACGCTTTCTTTCACCTTGATTTTAGTCCCTTCGGCAGGATAACTGATGACGACTGCCGGGGCAGTTTCATCATTTCCCGGGGCCACATAGCTGATCGGATCAATGCCGTTATCGCATGCAGAAACGACGATCAGCAGACTGATTAAAATAGAATAGTTTATTTTCATCTGTCAATGTTTTAATCATTTATTGTTCGCTGCTGTTTTCAGCACCGGTAAAAGATCTACCTGGTTTTGCGGATATGGCAGATAGATCAGCTCTTTTTGGAAGCTTCTTCCGTCATAGCTTAACTCATTAAACTTTTCCAGCCTGACCAGATCGTAATAACGTGTTCCCCATTCCATGGCCAACTCGGCATATTTTTCGTTCATCACCTGATCGGCAGTTACGCCCGACAATGCTGTCAGTTTTGCTCTGGTCCGGACTGCATTCACAGCAGCATCGGCTGTCATACCGCTTCCCGTGGCTCCGTTTGTCAGCGCTTCGGCATGCATCAGCAGAATCTCAGCATAACGGATACAAATGAAATTTTTATTGTTGCCGTAATCCTTTCGCCCGGGTGTAAGCTGATCGGATGGCAGATAATGCTTACCACTCGCAAATAGTGCACGGGCATAATCTTTTATCACATCACCCGACCTGGTGGTATTGGAAATCCAGACCGGCAAGCTGGCATATGCAGGATCTTTTTTGATTTCCGCAATTCCCCTGTTGGTAAAAAGCACGCTTGTTTCCAAACGGATGGTTTCACCCCTGCTCAGCATAAACTTGATATATTTGAGACTTGGTTCATAAAAACCCCATCCTCCGTTGGAACCTGCCACTTTTGGGGTCCACTCCTGAGGACCGAAAAAGGCAAAAAGATAGCTTTTCTGGTCACCTGCACCCTGACCAAAATCAGAATATTGCAATTCAAGCAGGTTTTCGTTATTCAGCTTACCCGGAATTTTAAACAGGTTATAGTAATCCTCTTCCAGACTGAACCTTCCTGAGCCAATGATCTCAGAGGTTGCCTGCGCCACTGCCGGATAGTTTTTCAACTCAAGATTAGCCAGTGCCTTGATGGCCAAAGCAGTATATTTCGTTACGCCGCCCTTGATATCCGTGCGCTGATTTGGATGAAGATCAGGCAGAAATGGTATCGCCTCGTCCATCTGAGCCGAGATATGAGCCATTACTTCATCTTTACCTGCCAACGAAGCAACCAGGAGCTCGGAAGGATCGGAACTGACGGGAATAAAGACTGAACCCCAGACCCGCGATAATTGAAGCAGTAAAAATGCACGAAGCGTTTTTGCCTCTGCAATATATTGATCGGCAACGGTTTTGTTAGCTGCAAATTCCTTGTAAAATCCGATCTGTTCCATCGCTGAATGCATGACGAAAATATCCTTGTACAGATTTTGCCAGACCGAATTATACATCCAGTAATCCTTGTTGTATTTGAATTTGTCGGTCTCCGCATAATCCTGCTGATCGCCCAGTCCGCCTGCATTCACATCATCACCCCGTACCGAAATAAGCGGAAAATCTTCCCAGCCTCTGTCCTGGAATTCGGCATAGGCGCCAATCAGCGGCAGGATCATATTTTCAGTCTGAGTATAATCAGTTTCACCCGTATACGACCTGTTTTCGGCGGGCTCGTCCAAAAGGTCATGACAGGCTGCCATAGCCAATACAGCGATAGTTAAAACAAGAAATTGTATGGAATATTTAATAAGGTTCATAATTCTCATTTTTATGATTAAAATCTGACGCTTAATCCAATGGTATAAACTGAAGGAATAGGGTAGGTTTGCCGGTCAATACCATCTGCCACTTCGGGATCAAAACCGTTATAATTAAAGAGTGTCAACGGACGTTCTGCGGTAAGCGAAATCCTTGTCTCGGGCATTTTTGCGCGAAGAAACTGTTTTCCCTTGATCAGGTAAGCGAGTTGGATATTCTGAACCCGGAAGAAGGAACCGTCTTCCACAAAATAATCGCTCATCTTCTGGTTCCAGCCTTTTCTTAATCCCGCAGATGACGGGTACTTATTGGAAGTTCCTTCGCCATGCCAACGATGTTTGGCCAGATCGGCATCCATATTCAGGTCGGGCGTCCAGATCACTTCACCACGTTTGCGGTTCAGGATCTTATTCCCGGTCTGCCCCATCATACTGGCAGAAAATTCAAAATTCTTCCAGTTGATTCCCATGTTAAATCCATAAGTAAATGAAGGAAAGTAAGATCCCAGGATCACCCGGTCGTCATCGTCAATAGCGTCATCATTATTTTGATCTTTGTATTTAAAATCACCGGGAACCAGTCCGTTTGCCACGGCTATCGGATCAGCCTGAATTTCCGCTTCATTTTGATACACTCCGGCAACTTCCCGGCCAAAGAATGCAAGAAGAGGTTCTCCGACAATGGACCGCTGGCGGAACTCGGCCGAACCACCGTCAACATAAGGTTGTCCGTAAAGGCTGCGGACTTCATTCTTAAGCGTTGACAGATTCACGCCCACCTCATAACTCAAGTCCTTCGACAGCGTATTATTCCATCCCAGCGCCAGCTCAAAACCTTTGTTCCTGATGACGCCGACATTCCTGGTCACAGTTCCGCCTATCGCAGGTACATTGACGCTGATAGCTGCGTTTTCTGTATCACGGATAAAGTAATCGGCATCGATCGACAATCGCCCGTCAAACACGCGTGCTGTAAGTCCGGCATTCCACTCCTCCGTAACTTCCCATTTCAGCCAGGAAAACGTGCTTGAAACGGTATTTCCGGTAACCAGAATATCACCCAGGGCAGTTGTGATGGGATTTGTTGTTCTGGCTCCGTCACTGGCTTTGATCTTGTCGTTACCCAACCTTCCCCAGCTTGCCCGTACTTTCAGAAAGTCAAAAAACGGATTAGGTTTCATGAAATTTTCCTCAGAGACCACCCAGCCGGCTCCCACTGTCGGGAAATAACCCCATTTTTGCTGATACTTGGAACTCCCGTCTGCCCGCATCGTTCCGTACAGCAGATATTTATCGTTGTAATTATAGGCGATCCTTCCAAAATAAGAGAGTCCGTATTCCCTGCGGCCGTCATCATCGACGTTCTCCGTCGGAATGGTTTCTGCCTGGTGAATATACCACGATTCCTTCCCGTCGACCGAAAAGTCCTCCCCTCTGGCCGTCAGCATCTCGTACGATTCGTCGCGATAGGAAGTACCCGCCATGGCAACCAGATTATGCTTCCCGAATTGTCCTGTAAAGGTGAGAACATTATCCCATATCTGGTTCACGTACGTTTCTGTTTTCTTTACAATGGCAGCATGATTCCGCTGAAGTCCCTCACTCACGAAATAAGGTAAATCAACATTGCGTTCATTCAGAAAAGTGGAAGCATTATTATAAGTCGTCTGGAAAGATAATTTATCAGGGACCAATTCAATCTTCGCATAAAAATTAGACATATACTTTCTGATCTTCAGCTGGTTTTCATTGAAGTTCAAGGTTGGGAAGGGATTCTGACCGCCCCGGTATCCGATGTGCCTGGCGCTGGCGTATTTCACCGGCCAGGCCTGGGTATTGGCTTCATCATACACCGGCAGGATTGGGACGGCCCAGTATGCCTGGCTCCAGGCGTCATCTTCGGGACCGTATTTCATGGCATTACTGAAGATCATATTTCCGCCGATGGTCAGCCATTTGGTTGCTTTAAAATCAATTTTTGAGCGAAGATTAAAACGTTCATATTCATTTTTCATGTCCAGAATGCCTTCCTGACCAAAATAGTTGGTACCCAACGAATAGGATGCATTTTCATTTCCGCCGGCCACCCCAAAGCTATGGTTCTGGATCTTTCCCGACCGGATGATCTCATCGTACCAATCGGTATTGACGTCGGGCACGTTCGGATTGATCCGGCTTCGGCCGTAACGTTGCATGGCGTTCAGAATAAAACCTGCATCGGGCGCTGAACCCGACTCCAGGGCCATCGTGGTAAATTGTTCCGCATTGGCCATCTGTAACACATTCTGCGCCACCTGGTAGCCGTAGTACCCGTCATAGGTGATCTCTGCTTTCTGGTTGTACCGGCCTGATTTGGTTTCGATCAACACAACACCGTTTGCCGCTCTCACCCCGTAAATGGCAGAAGCCGAAGCATCTTTTAAAACAGATATGGAAGCAATATCGCTCGTGTTCAAAAAATCAATGTTATCAAAGAACATTCCGTCAACCACGTAAAGAGGAGCCTCACTGTTATTGCCGGGGTAAGAACCGATACCCCGCACACGAATGGTCGGAGAATTTCCCGGAGCTCCGCTGCTCACCACATGCAGACCGGCTATCTTTCCCTGTAAGGCCTGCATCGCCTGCCCTGTGGGCGTTTTCACAAGAACTTCCGACTTGACTGTTGAAATGGATGATGTCAAATCCTTTACTTTACTGACACCGTATCCAACCGCGACCACCTCTTCAATACCGATGGTCTCTTCCGCCATGATCACATTGACCACTGACCGGCCCGATACCGGGATTTCCTGACTGGTCATTCCGACAAATGAAAAAACGAGAACAGCATCGGGAGGAACATTTTTCAACGAATAGCTGCCCTCCGCGTCTGTAATAATTCCCTGAGTCGTATTTTTTATAATGACAGTGACTCCCGGTAACGGATATCCATCAGAATCGGCTACCTTGCCGCTGATCTGCAATGGCTGCTGAACGCTCTGAAACGAAGTTGCAGACAAGATGATGTGCCGGTCTGAGATCTGATAACGAACATCGGTATCTTTGAAAATAAAATCCAGTATTTCTTTAATATCAAGGCCCTTTGCCTCCAGATCAACTTTACGGTCCAGATCAATGGCATCCTTGTTATAGACGAAATAATAGTCACTCTGATCTTCAATAACACGCAGAACTTCAACAACGGATACATTCCGGAGGTCCATCGTCAATTTAGCGGACTGGGAATAGCCTTTTAAGGCAAAAGTCTGAATGACTCCCAACAACATAAATAAAAATGTCAGTTTCATCTTCAATACAAATTTTCCGGAGTCCCAAAAAATCAGTCGCCCGGTATTTGAATCATTTTTTTTCATAATTTTGAATTGATTTGTTAATCTGTAATAAATCATGTTTACTTATAAGCAGGGACGAGCGGCCACTCTTTCCTGCTTTTTCATGCAATGCGGTTATTTACCATAGGCAATTGTCGTTTTTTATTTTAACTCGTTATCAAGATTGAATTGCACAATATGAACTGTGGCTGTTTACGGATATCATTTATCTGGCTCGTTCAATCAGGATCTCCCTTTTTGTATAGCTGCCGTCAGCCTGTCTGACCCTTTTGGGATAGCTGACGGCAATCGGAATTGATTTTGAAAAAATATCTAACGTTTGTTCGATATTTTCATCAATAAAGGTCGCATACAGCACATAATGACCGAGTGAAGTGTCCTTCAACTGAATATCCACATTATACCATCGTTCCATCTTTTTCAGGATCACGGCAAAAGGCTCATTATTGAATAACAATTTTCCGTCTTTCCAGCCTGTGAAAGCATCTATTTCATCTACTTTCGCGATTTTCAGTTCCTCGTCAGTGACCGAATAAAAAGCAGTATAACCCGGATCCAGTAAATATTCGTTTCTGCTTCCTTCAGTGATCACCGATACTTTACCTTCGACAAGTGTAGTAGCGATCACGCTCTCATCGGCGTACGCTTTCAGATTAAATTTGGTTCCGTATACTCTGACCTGAACATGCCCTGCCGATACAAGCATGGGAGCGTTACTTTTCACAACCTCAAAATAGGCCTCACCCTTCAGTTCAACCTGACGAATGTCCGGATTAAAAGCAGCCGGACATGAGACACTGCTTCCCGAATTCAGCCAAACCAGAGATCCGTCGGGCAGGATAACCCGCGTTTGTACCCCCGCTTGCGCCTGATACGTATGGAGGACATTTTTCTGCGAAGACAATAGCCGGACTGAATTTTCACTCTGCTGATAGAAATAAAGGGTGGATAGTAATAAGGGTATTGATAAAACAGCAGCAATTTTTGAAACGAGTGTAATTACGCTTGTTTTTCTTTCGTTTTTTGTTGTGGAAATTTTTTCCCGCAGTTTATTCTGTGCATATCGTATCTCTTTCGGATCCGACTTTTTCTGAATAAATAACATCCCGGAAATCATCTTTTCAGCTTCTGCAAATTCTTTCTCTGAAATTGAGTATTTCCTCAGTAATTCATCGTGCTCCTTTTCCTGCGATCCTTTGTGATTCAGGATATCATTCTGGAATTTCTCGTCAGCAAGTAAACGGTCTAATTTTTTTTGTACTTCCATTGGTCCAACTTTTCTGTCCTTTATGTGATAGAGAACAGAGAAGAAAGAATGTACTAGCCAAAATCAATTTTTTTTTTGAAAAGCTGTAAAGAGGGTTAGCAGAATATCGTCCGGATTATCGATCGCGTCCCAGAGGCGGCGGTCAATCTGTCCGCGGAGTTTAGCCATCGCCCGCTGCATCAGATTCCGCACGGTTTGCTCGTTTACCTCCATAATACGAGAAATTTCCAGGTAAGGAAGATTGTGGTAAAAACGAAGA
>JBDKTZ010000546.1:0-3331 GCA_039679975.1 Prolixibacteraceae bacterium | reverse complement strand
AGCACCAGACCGGTGAGTAATGTCCAGTATGCCGCCCGTAATGATTTCAGCGACAAGATGATCTTTATAGGAGATTCGTTCCGGCTTCCGAATGGCTTATAGTACTCATCCCATTCAATTTCGCTATCGCTTTCCGGAAGCGATGCCAGTACTTCTTCCAGATAATGGTGGTCGTTGTAAAGGATGTGGTAATTGGTAAACACCTGTGGTTGGGCGTGAAGGAAAAAGCTGCCTTTGCCGTAACGCACCTGCACATAATTGATCTCATTATTGCCTTTCCCCAGCGGAGTGACGGCTGTGGTGTCTGACAGTTCAAACCAACCCGACTGGATCAGCTTTTTAAAGCGGTATTCCTTTTCCCGGCTTTTGCCGGTCAGATTTTGCAGCGTGATGACCGAATCGAGTATATTGCCATGCAGGCTTTTGAATGTGATATTCAGAGAATCGGTCAGTTCTTTTGGCCATACTTCACTCGCGATTAGTACCTGCGATCCTTTTTTTACTTTTTGCAATAAAGCATTCAAATCGGATGGGGCCGGATTGAAATGATTGGTGATAATGAAAACCGTGCTGTTTGTGCTGTCGCCGGTCCACTGTTCGTACAGACTTTTTGTATTCACTTTTATTCGTGATCCGGGGAACAGGTCTTCGACAGAATGCTGCAGGATCCATGTGCCAAAGGGGATCTTGTCCATGCCCGAATAAGTCTGTTTCCAGTCAGTTTCCGGAGGAACCAGGGTCTTCAGGTAAAGCAGGATCCCGAGCAACACCGCGATGCCGATACCGTATTTCAGTTTAGCTCTCATTTGGCTTTCCTTTTGATTCACGGATCGATTTGATCAGATTTCCAAAGCCGGACTGGATTTCCTGAAACTGATCATTGCCGGGTTGGAATTTTCCATACCAGACGTAATCAAAGATCACTGTCTGTATTTGAAACTGTCTGCGAATATCGGGCGACCGGATTTCGTGCAGGTAATCGCGGTTGGTTTTATCTTTGTGCCGGCTGATAAAGGCGTTTTCATGCAACTCTTTCAGAAGGTAAAGGTAATGGTAACGGATACACAGGCGCAGGTCCCCCTCCTGTAAGGCTCTATCTGCCAAATAGTTTAGATCGACACCTCCGGTCTTTTCGTCGGGCATGGTAACCTGGCCGGCGTGGCTTTTGCTTCCTTTCCCGAAGATCCACTGGAATTGTCCGCCCGAAAGCCTGACAACGGCGAAGACCAGGAGTCCCAGGAATATCAGTGAGGTTAACAAAGGCATAACCCCCTTCTCGCTGAAAATTGACCTGAGCAGCAGGGACAGGTAATTCTTAATTTTCTGCCCGACAGCATTCTCCCGATACGGGTTTACCTCATAGCGGAATTCCCGGTCCTTTTTATATTCCGTCAGCTTTTCTTCCCGGAAGTGTCTCTCCTGAAGGGGAGTCTGTTCCACAACAGCGGCCTGCGTTGCTGATGGCAGCATACCAACCAGCATCAGCAATGCAAACACCAGTTGCCGGACCGAATCAGGGCTGTTCTTCATTGATCCGGTCAATTTTTGCCTGCAAGGTCGGACGTTCTTTTTCTTCAACGAGGCTGAAATACTGTACACTGATAAAAATGATCACCAACGACCATGCGAATGTCTGAATGATCGAAATAATTGTCGAGACGATGATGTAGCCCGGCGTATAAATTTGCGTCACGCTTTGGCCGGACACCGCATGGAAAGCTTTAACAAAAGTCGCTATAATGAGCGGAAGGCCCAGAATAATGCTGAAAAGATAGACGATTACGGCGCCGACGAAAAGGATCCCGAAGGTTTTCCACCAGCTTCCCTTGATGATTTCGAAGCTGCGGCGTAATGCCTGTCCGAATCCGGCATCTTCAAAAACAACGATTGGAGTGACCAACGAAAGGACAACAGAAAGATAAATGCCTGGAATAACGAGAAATACACAGGCTACGAGTACCATGATGCCAACGATTATATTTATAACTAAAAGTTTTACTCCCAGTTTTAGAAGTGAGCCTTTTAGCTCGGCTACGTCAAACTCGCCTCTCTTTTTGAGGTAAATGTTTAAGAAGGAATAAATAACGGTGCCGAGAATTGTGAAGTTCAGCAGTTGCAGAAGGTAACTCAGGCCAGTTTTTGTCCAATTAAAACTTTGAAAAATGTTTACTCCAGGTTTGAGACCGTTTTCCATATTTTTGATCATGGAGGTCTGCACGAGCACAAGCAGAATTCCTGTTACGATAAAGCAGGGAAGAACATAAATGAGGAACGCTTTCCCCAGTCGCCTGTATTCTGCTTTGATGAGATCGAACGAATGGCTGATGACGGTGCCGAAATCCCGGACTTTTCTGAAAATAAATACGTTCATAGGGTTGGTTTTTTTAGTTGATATTTTGGATAGAGAAAGAAATACCAGATGATGAAGGCCAGCGACAGTACGATAATTACAAGCCGGACCAGGTCGGGAAGTCCGGTGTGGCGGGTGACAAAGCCTTCCAGGAAACCGGCTACGATAAACAGGGGCACCACGCCCAAAACAATTTTTAAGCCTGTCACAGCCCCACGCTGAAAGGAAACGATACGCGTATAAGTGCCGGGAAACAAGATGCTGTTGCCGATTGCCATTCCCGCGCCTCCGGCTACCACGATTGAAAACAATTCAAGCGTTCCGTGAATGTAAATGGTGAGAAAAGATTCGCCCAGTAAACCGTAACGGTAGAAAAAATACTGAAAGCAGCCGATCATGATCCCGTTTTTGAAAAGGACAAAGCCCGATCCGGCCGAAAAGAATACACCCGCTACAAATGCAAAGAACGCAACCCGGATATTATTGATGGTGATCCCTAAGAACATAGGCAATTCATTTGCCTGCTTGTAAACTGCCAGCGGATCGCCTTTGCCGATGTTTTCCAGCGTTTGATTCACATAGTGATCGCCCAGGATGATACGCGGAAAATTAAGATCGATGGCCGTCGATACGGCTCCGACGAGTGCGCTTGTCAGGAAAATGATCAACGCATACCAAAAATACCTGCGGTTTTGCCAAAAAAGCAGAGGATATTCCCTTTTCCAGAAAGCGCTGAAACGTTTGCTTTCAATTTTTTTATTTTTATAGATTGCCTGATGGATCCGGATGGTCAGGTTGTTCAGGTAACTGGTTGTGTCGCTGTCCGGGTAGAACGTACTGGCATACGAGAAATCATCGTTTAATCCGACATACAGGTCGTACAATTCATCCGGACTTATATCGAGACCTCCGGTCAAAAGGTCTTCTGTTCTTTTCCATTTGCCGGAGTTTCTTTTCACAAAGACGATTTCCTTCATACAT
>JBDKTZ010000166.1:0-1929 GCA_039679975.1 Prolixibacteraceae bacterium | reverse complement strand
GGAGCTGCCGGTGGAGCGATTGCTGGATTAGCCTGTGGACCGGGCTCACCGGTTTGCGTCACCATGGGTGTGTTTATTGGTGGAGCTTTAGGAGCAATGGGCACAGGTTATGCTTTTGACTGGTTCTATTAGGAGAAAACAAATTGATGCATATCATTGATGAATTCACCATAAATAAAATTCATAGGAAAAGAGAAGAAGTTGAGATTGAATCCTGCCTGAATCACCAAGGCAGAAATACGGGCGTTATATTATTAGGTGTATCTCTGGAAGCGCAATTTAAATTCAAAGATAAATATATATTGTTTTTAACAGAAGATTGTCCATTTGAAGAATGCTTATTTATTTACCTCCTCGATCAAACCTTTAACGTATTGGACAGAGCGGAAATTTCCATCCAATTTACGCCGGGAATACTTGGTGATTTGAAAATTGAAAATGATCATGAAATCAGTTTCACATTTTTTTCAAATGACGAGAAGTGGACCCTGTCCATACTGCCGGCACCGAAAAGAGTCTTGACCCACGGGCTGAAGATTCCTGTGAAGAGGCCCTTTTCTTTGTTTGGGAAAAGATATTTCGAGTTAAGATTTGAAGAACGAATCAGACAACTGCCGGAAGGCAATACTGTTCAGGCAAGCAATTAAAAACGGTTAATTAATGAGAGGGAAGCATGAACATTTTTGACATGGGATCGAAGGCAAGTTTCCTGTTTGAAGTTCAGGGGACATCGTTAAGCATGTCTGTCCTTAGCTTTAAATCACAGGAACGAATATCATCGCCATATTTAGCGGAGGTATCATTAGCCAGTTCTTCCGAGATTACCTATGAAAATATTATGCAAAAAGAAGCCTTGTTAACCCTGATCGGACTGGAATCCAACCGTTACATTCACGGCATCGTCAGAAAATTCGAACATATAGGGATTAGCGGCGCGGGAACGGATAAAGAAAATTACCTCTACCGTGCCGAGATCGTCCCCTTTACCCAACTGTTGTCACTGGAACAGGATTGCAGGATCTTCCAGAACAAAAACGTCCAGGACATTGTCGCGGACATCTTCAAAGACAGCGGCCTTCCAGCCGACCGCTACGAGTTCCGTTTGAAGAACAAAGAACACAGGCGAAGATTCTGCGTCCAGTACCGGGAAACCGATCTGGACTTTATCAACCGTATTTTACAGGAAGAAGGCATTTATTACTTCTACGAGCACAGCAAGGACAAACACCTGATGGTTTTTGCCGATGATCCTACTCGCCATAAATCTATTGCGGGTAATTCAAAAATTACGTTCAAGCCCCCGAGCGGTCGTGTTCCCGAAACAGAAGTTATTAACAATATTGAATTTTCTCAAAGATTGCGCCCTGGAACCTATTCACAAACCAATTACAATTTTAAACATGTCTCCACACCTTTGGATACGAAGGATAAAAGCAGGGAAGTGAATCTTCAGAAGTATGAAATATATGATTATCCCGGCCAATATGGGGATCAGGATAAAGGGAAAAAACTCACCAGGATCAACCGGGAAGCATACAACGCTCTACAGGAACAGACCATCGGAGAAAGTAACTGTCCAAGACTGCTTCCCGGCCATACGTTTTCACTGGATGGTTATGATTTAGACACCTTTGACAAGGAGTATTTTCTGATCGAAGTAACAGCTGCAGGCGGACAAGCCCAGGCCTTGGAAGAAGTTTCCGGCAGTGGAGAGACGAGTTACGGTAATAACTTTGTCGCTGTTCCTTCTTCCATAAGTTATCGACCTAAAAAAAGTATTGAGAAACCTTACGTCAAAGGTATCCAGACCGCTACCGTAGTCGGTCCGGAGAATGAAGAAATCTACGTCGATGAACATGGCCGGGTGAAAGTCCAGTTTCACTGGGATAGAAAAGGCAAGAAAGACGAACAGAGTTCCTGCTGGTTGAG
>JBDKTZ010000019.1:0-16070 GCA_039679975.1 Prolixibacteraceae bacterium | reverse complement strand
GGAACGATCAGCCTTGTAAAAGCGCAATTTGCACTGACCACTGTAATGGAAGGATGGTTTGTCAGCTCTGCTTTGGTCGGGTGTATCCTTGGCGTGGCAATGGCTGGCGAAATGGCTGATCGTTTCGGGCGAAAATTTTCGCTCATCGCTGCAGGACTTATGTTCTCCGTTTCTGCATTCGGTTGTGCTTTATGCGGTTCGCATACCGAGTTAATTCTTTACCGACTGGTTGGTGGCCTTGGAATCGGCATCGCGTCGATGCTCTCACCATTATACATCGCTGAGGTTTCGCCGGCAAATATACGTGGACGGATGGTGGCCTTGTATCAACTGGCAATTTGCATGGGTATTGTGGCCGCCTATTTTGTGAATGCCTGGCTCTTGAAAATGAGTGTCAATGCCGGAACTTTTTCAGATGGAGGACGATTACATATGGTTTTTGTTTCAGAAGTGTGGCGGTCTATGTTTGGAGCTTCGGCTATTCCTGCAATCTTCTTCTTTCTGGCCATGTTTTTTGTTCCTGAAAGCCCACGCTGGTTTGCAGCCAAAGGAAACAATGATAAAGCCGAAGCTATTCTGGCAAAAATCAATGGTTCGCAGCTTGCACGACAAGAACTAAGTTCGATTAAAGAAACACTTACCAAAGAAGAAAAAGGCTCATGGGCGGTATTGTTTCGCCCGGGAATCCGTGTCGCTATATTTGCGGGAATCGCACTGGCGCTGTTATCCCAATTCACGGGAATCAATGCCATTATCTATTACGGTCCACGCATCATGGAAGAAGCCGGTCTAAAACTGGGCGACGCACTCGGTGGTCAGGTCATTATTGGCATTGTCAATGCTTTGGCTACTATTTTTGCGATCTGGAAAATTGATCAGTATGGCCGGAAGAAACTGCTGAATGTTGGCGCTGCCGGAATGTTCTTCTCCTTGCTGGCCGTTGGTCTTTTATTTCTGCTAAAGCAAACGGAAGGTTTTTTGTTAATTGGGGGTATTGTCATTTTCATTACCTTTTTCGAAATTGGATTTGGACCAGTCATCTGGGTTCTTTTATCCGAAATTTATCCAACAAACGTGAGAGGCAGAGCGATGTCGATCGCAACGCTGATGTTATGGGTAGGTACAGCAATTATCGGACAGGTCGTTCCCTGGATGCTCGAAATTCTTTCTCCCGCAATGACATTCTTTGTTTTCGCCATTTGCTGCATCCCGGTTTCTTTTATCCTGAAATTGGTTCCGGAAACCAAAGGTTTATCGCTGGAAGATATTGAAAAGAAATGGAAGAATAAGTAATTTCAAAACCCGGTGATATTAAAACCAGACATAACAACGATGAAGACGAAACCTGTAACTATGCGAAGAAGAAGTGTCCTCCTCAGTTTTATTTTGTGTAACTGGGTTCTTTTCTCATTCGGAAAAACGCTCCCAGAAACTTCTATTTCAGTACCTTCCGGATTGCTGGATGGTAAAACGCCTGTGGCCAATTGGATCTGGGATTCGGGTGAAGACAATCCAATAAATTATTACTTAATGGTTCGAAAGACCATTGAACTGAAGCAAGTCCCTTCTGAAGCCAATGCGTTCATTTCGGCTTGTTCATATTCCGATGTGTACGTTAACGGTAAGTTGGTTGAACGTTGCCCCACGAACTGCGATCCGGAATATCAGGTCTATGAGCAATATGATTTATCAGGCTACTTTCGAAAAGGGGAAAATACCATTTCAGCGCTGGTGTATAATTTCGGACTCGGAATGTCGCACCGTATCAATGCGCGCGGGGGATTCTTTTTTCAGGGAAAACTTACTTTTGGCAAAAACGATATTCAGCTAATTACCACCGATCAATCGTGGAAAGTTTCCAAAGCTGAAGCCTGGGACAACACGACCGGGTTACGCACCGGCAATACAGCGCGCAGACCGAACCTGATTGGTTTCATCGAAAAGTATGACGCCCGGGAAATGCCAGAAAAATGGAAAGAATCCGGCTTTGATGACTCGAAATGGCAAGCTGCCAAAATGCTGGGAATTCCACCCGTTGCTCCCTGGAACAGCATCGTCGAAATCAACCGGCCCCCGCTCTTTCGTGAAAAGGTTTATCCGGTAAAGCATTGGTTTGCAGGAAATAAAATTGTTTATGACTTCGGAACGGAAATCACCGGAACACCTGTTATCGAGTTGTATTCAAAATACGATGGAGCGCGTTTTGAGATGGGAACATCAGAACGTGTTTTACCCGACAGCACCATTCTGTATAAAAAACGGGTCGATTATAGCGATTATTACCACAGTAAAAAAGGACTTCAGAGCTGGAGTCCACTGACCTGGCGTGGGTTTCGATACTTATCGCTTTCAGCCAGCGACAGCCTGGTTTTTAAACGCATTTCGGCTGTCAGCCGGCATTACAACTATGCTGATGAAGGAAGCTTTGAATGTTCGGACCCCTTGCTGAACAAAATTTATGAGGTTGGTGTCTTTACCCTGAAACTATGTGCGCAAGACACATACATCGATACACCCTGGCGTGAGCAAACCCAATACATTGCCGGAGATACCCGTTATCTGCAGAAATACGCTTATTATCCGTTCGGACTTAGTTCTGAATACCTGATGCATTATAATATCTTGTCGGGTATCTGGTCACAGCGCTGGAAAGACGATGGTTCTATCCGTTCGCGCTACCCTACCGACTGGTTACTGGGAAAAAATACCTCGGCTTACCTGGTCGATTATGAGCTGGAATACGTGATCATGCTGGGCGAATATTACCAGTATTTCGGTAATGCCGACCTGTTGCGTCAGATTTACCCGAACATTAAAAAGCTGATGAATTATCTGGAATCGCTTGTCGGAAAAGAGCATGGTTTGCTTTCGAAAGTTCCCGGATGGATCGTACTCGATCACCCCGATACCTATCCGATGGATCAGAAAGACGAAATAACCGGGTTAAACTGCCTTTACTTTGGCGCATTAAATCAGGCAGCGATGATTGCCCGAACGTTAAACGGCGACCAGCAACAAGCTGCTGTGTGGACAAAAAAAGCTAAAGAATTGAAGGCAAACATCAGGAAATGGCTTTGGTCTCCCGATAAAAAATTATTTTCTGACAGTTACGCGAGCGAGAAATGCAGTCAGCAAACGCAGGTTTATGCCATGCTCTACGGCTTGGTTGATCCGAGTGAAAAAGCTAATTTGGTTGAAAAAGTAGCTGCAGATAACCGCAGTAGTGAACAATCATTTGCGTATTATGTGCTGTATTCCATGTTCGACGAAAAACCGCAGTGGGCACTCGATTACATACGGAAGTATTGGGGAGCGCAAATGAAGTTACCACTGTTTAACGGAGGCTGGCATGAAGCCTGGGACATTGCCGGATGGCCCAACGAAATAGCAACAAGTTCGCACGCCTGGTGTTCAGGACCAACAGCTTTGCTTCCACAAAAGGTATTGGGCGTTGAACCCGTTTCCGCCGGTTGGAAAACATTTTCAGTCAATCCCAACCCTTGCGACCTGAAATGGGCAAAGGGGATTGTGCCCACAGCTTATGGAGCCATAAGCGTTGATTGGAAAACAGATGAGGAAGGCGCATTTAGTCTGTATGTACTGGTTCCTGAAAACACTTCTGCTGAGATATCTATTCCGGCCGCTGATCCTCAGAATGTTAGTGTTAACGAAAAACCGGTCAGTCAGTTCCGAAAAGAAAACAGGAAAATTATTTTCAGGGTGGTTCCCGGAGAATACCAAATTAAATCAATCATCTGAAACGAGCCTGGAACGATGCTGTTTACGCCCAAGGAGGATGTTTCGGTTAAGCGAACGAAAAGTCAAACTTGTTTGAGCTGCGCATAGGAACATCTAACGAAGTGAATTCCATACCGTCAGTAAGCGTTTCAACGTGATGACGCACAAAACGTAAATTGTAGTTGAATAAATTGAAGAAAATGGATGAAATTGCCAAGAGTGCAAATGCCAAAATCAACCGAAATCCTATAAATGGTTATTCCATGAGTACGTTTTGAAGTTAAAAAATTAAAAACAATTTATACGAATGAAAAGAAAATTGAAATCGGGCATGAGAAAATTGATTCTGTTCACCGTTTTTATTGCCCTTGCATTGAACAGTTTTTGCAAACAAAAAGAGTACGTGATTAGCTCGTATGGGGCTAAAGCCGATGGAAAAACGAACAATGCACGTTTTATTCAAAAGGCCATTGATGAAGCTTCATCTAACGGTGGCGGAAAAGTTGTGATTCCTCCCGGAAATTTTGTTTCCGGAGTGTTAATCCTAAAGTCAGATGTCATCCTTCATCTTGAGCAGGGCGCATGTTTGCAGGGTAGTATAAACCGTTTGGATTACAATAATCCGATTGCCATGGCTTTTCTGGTCGCTCAGAATCAGCGAAATATATCCATCACCGGCGAAGGCGTCATCGACGGGAGAGCCGGGGAACTCATGCTGGATGTGATGCGTCAGCTGAGGGCAGGCACAATCACTGATCTTCCCAGGTGGAAGGTAAGCCGGCCATCAGAAGGAGTTCGTCCCATGTTGGTGATTTTCAAAGGCTGTGATCAGGTTAACATTTCAGGAGTTACCATGAAAAATGCGGCAAGCTGGGTGCAGGACTACATCAATTGTACAAACCTGACCATCGACGGGATCAACGTTCAGAGCACCTCGTACTGGAACAATGACGGGATTGATATTTCGGACTGCACGAACGTAAAAATAATTAATTGTTTTGTGAATTCAGCAGATGATGGTATTTGTCTGAAATCGGAAACCCCCGGGAAATACTGCGACAATGTGTATATCGCTAATTGTACCATCCGGTCGAGCGCCAGCGCATTTAAAATGGGAACTGCATCATATGGCGGGTTTAAAAATATTAAAGTGCGCGACCTTACTGTTTTCGACACGTTCAGGTCGGCCATTGCCATCGAATCGGTTGACGGCGGACATATTGAAAATGTTGATATTCAGAATGTATCAGCCACGAATACCGGGAATGCTGTTTTTATCCGTTTGGGTCATCGGAATAAAAAAGCTGACGTTGGCTCTGTAAAAGGGATCCGAATCGCCAATGTTAAAGCAGAAATTCCACTTTACAAACCTGACCAGGGCTATCCGCTTGAGGGACCACCTGATGTAAATAGTCCCGACAAGGAAAAAATGCCGGCTCGCCGTTCCGGTTATCCGTTTTTCGGTCATCCATGGTTGCCTTTCAATTTACTTCCTTCATCAATTGCGGGGATTCCTGATTTTCCGGTACAGGATGTCGTGCTTGAAAACATTGAAATTACCTACGATGGAGGTGCAAGCAAAGAAATTGCCTGTATTTCCCCTGATTCGGTGACAAGCGTTCCCGAATGCGAGTCGGACTATCCTGAATTTTCGATGTTCGGCGAATTGCCTGCCTGGGGCTTTTATGTCCGTCATGCAAAAGGAATAGAGATGAAAAATGTTAAAATCAGGTATAAGGAGGATGACTTCCGTCCTGCAATGGTTTTCGATGATGTAGAAGGAATCTGGCTAAGTTCGGTAGACATCCTGACTGCGAAAGAAACGCCGGTTTTGTTGTTGAATAATGTTTCCGGGGAAAAACTGGACAGTTTGAGAATACCGATCGGCAAAGTAACTGGTATCCGAAAAATGAATAAATAAGGATGTTCTTAACCATTGACTTAAGTGAGGAGACGTCGGGTTCTCGGTCAATCATCGTAATTTCCCGTTAGTGGTGCTAAATTCCCGTGAAACAGATCATCATCAGGCTATTTGCAAGTTCGAAACGAAATGAACTAACACAAAAAAAATGATCTGCGATTCAATTACTAAAAAAACAAACAAATGAACAGAATAATACAATTGATTTACCTTACCCTTTTCGTATTTGTTTCATTCAAGGCATCGTCGTGTACCGTTTCGGTAAAATCATTCGAATTCGCCTCAGAATTTTATAAAATTCAGCTTACCAAAACCGCTCCATTTGTAAAATATTTTTCTGTAGATGCCATGGGAAACGCACAATTGGAGAACAACCCTATCCTATGGGATAAACCAAACGATTCCGTTCTGTACGAATTACGGAAAATCTCTGATAGTGAAGTCCGGATTTATAACAAAAATGATTCGAATGTTCCTGAATGGACATTTAAATTTGAGAAAAAAAAGTTTACAATAAGTTCAGATTTTAATCCGAATAGGACAATGAAATTTATCGATTTTCGGTTCGATAAACAAAAAAACCATACAACCTTATTGGGAGTAATGACTGAAAAGAAAAAAATGAAGCTTCCGGCAGTGCTTCATTTACCGGATATGGGAACCTTCAGAATAACCGCCAATGCGTCAGGGTCTCTGATTAATTTTGACGCAAGCCGTAAAAAAGGAACCGGTTTTATTTCTGTTGGTTTTCCGGAGGCAAGCCCAAAACACCCTTCGATAACGTACACTATTGATGTTACTTCAATCTATCCTGAATTTCCGGGTGTGGAACAAGACAGATTTGCCGGATATCGCCGAAATTATCTTAACCTGTTCCAAATTAACCCCAGATTGGCAGTAATTGCAAACAACTCGAGCAGTGATCCTTGTGCGATGACACTTTTTTTATCATCGATGTTAGCCTTGCATACGCCGCGACTGGCCGATTCATTAACTGCACTTGACTTGCTGAAGATGTCGGTAGAGCGATACCTGAATGGAATGAAAGCTTACGGAATGGTGGGCTATACAGCAGGGTATGAAGGCAGCGACGCCATTGCATGGAATTCGCCCTACAATTCACTCGATTCCTATCCTTCGCTTATAATTTCGGCCTGCAACTACATTCGAGGCTCGAACGACAAAACATGGGCTCTTCGCTATTATCCAAAGATAAAAGAATGGATGGATGATCATCTGGAAAAAGATACTGACCGGAACGGACTGGTTGAATACGAACTTAGCGGAAACTCAGGCTCATGGGATGGTGTGGTAAGGCCAGCCAACTGGTGGGACACTGTGGGGTATGGGTACGAGGATGCATTTAGCAATGCACTGACTTACGAAGCACTTGGCCTGATGTGCGCAACCGCCGAAATGGCAGGAAAAAAGCAAGATGCAGAAAAGTATAAACACCTTTCAGAAAAACTGAAAGACGCCTATTTCAAAACATTCTACAACCCGGCTACCGGCGTTTTGGCCGGGTGGAAAAGTCGGGACGGTGACCTGCACGACTATTACTTTGTGGGATTGAACAGTATGGCCGTATACTATAATCTTGTTCCTGAAGATAAAATAAGCTCTGTGATGACTGCACTTTGGAACAAAATGCAACAATTAGGCTATACAGACTTTAGCTTGGGTATTCCGGGTAATCTTATCAATATTTCTAAAGAAGACTACACTCACCCCAATCCGCGTTGGGGAGGAGAGAATGCATTCCAACGTTACGAAAATGGCGGCGCGTCACTCAATTGGTCGTATTTTGTGCTAAAAGCATTCAGGAAGGCCGGACTTAACGAACAACTTAAAACGATAACCGACGGAGTTCTGTCCGGAATTAATTCAGGAGAATTTCAAGGTGTTGCAGCTACAGGAGAGATGACCAAAGACTGGAAAACCTGGACCGGCGAATGCTGGGGATACGAAGGCTACCTTTGTGATGGATATCTCGTGTTGCTAGCCTTAAATCCTGAAGACAGTTAATTCTTTTTTTATCTGCCGGTTAATGCATGGCCGGCTATTAAAAGAAAGTGGCTTTACTGCAGTATCTTATTAAAATTTTGACAAAGAGCATTCTTTGTTTTTGTGGTATTTTTAGTTAAACAAAGACCTGATTGGTTTCTTTTTGCTGAATTTCGTTCATGAAATATGATGACGATACTTTTTTTCATAAATTGCGGGCGCTGTTTGAATGAAGAATGATTGATCCTACCCTAAATAATGAATTAAGATCCGGAATTCCAGCGAGTTATGAAAAATTGTACGCGCTCACATCGTCCCGGCTTAAAAAATACTGTAATATATTTCTGAAAGACGCTGTTTTGGTTGAAGATATGGTTCAGAATTCTTATGTACGTCTTTGGGAAAGAAGAGAGCGGATTCACACTGAAAAATCGGTAGAAAGTTTGCTGTTTACTATTACCCGGAACCAATGCCTCAATTATCTCCGTGACCAAAAATTAACAGCAGCCGGTTATTCTATGGATGAGTTTAGCTGGAGTGAGCTTCAGCACTTGTATCAGATCGATTTTACGGGTGAAGAAGATAAATCAATTGAGGAACAGTTATTCGAGGCATTGCATGAAGCTATCGGGCAATTACCTGCGCGCCAGAACCAGGTTTTGGTGATGTGTAAAATAAAAGGGAAAAAGCAGAAGGAAGTGGCCGAAGAACTCGGTATTTCTATCAAAGCCGTGGAAAAGAATCTGGATAAAGCCAAACATAATCTGCGTGAAACATTAATACGCCGTTTCCCTGAGCTTTCGCTTTTTATCTGTTTCCTGCTTAAATAATGCTACATTTCCTGCTTGCTCTTTTTGCCTTTACTTCAATTCGGCTTTGTACAAGCTCCATATCGGATCTCATGAGTAACCTTCCGCGTACATGATCCATAAAACATTTTTAAATTTTACAGGGTAGGGATTTTTACTTTTTTGTGTATAAGAAGTGAAAGGATATGATCATGGAAAATATAATTCGTCAGTATTTAGAGGGGCGATTACCTGAGGAAGAGCAACAAAAATTACTTCAATGGATGAAGCCGGGGAGGAACCGCGAATATTTTGAAGCTGTAAAGAAGGCCTGGTGGACAGGTAAAACCCAGCAAGCCGAAAGATCAAGTGATGCCGGCGCATTTGTACTTGGTAAAAAGTTAAAGGAGAAGCGGCAGCTTCAATCGTTGACCAAAGCATTAAAAATTTATAAATACGCAGCCCTTCTCCTATTGCTGTTTTCTTTGTCGGGTGTTTTGTACTATTTAAATTGGAGCGGAAGTGAAGCTGCTCCGACGCAAACGGAAATTTTTACTGAGAACGGTCAGGTATCGGGGATGACGCTTGCAGATGGTTCAAAGGTGTGGATTAATTCGGGTACGAAGCTTAGTTTTAATTCCGGTTTCAATCAGGAAAACAGGGAGATTAAAGTGGTCGGCGAAGCATTTTTCGTCGCTGCAAAAAACAATAAATTCCCCCTTATTGTCAATTTGGGATCACTAAAGGTGGTCGTTACAGGAACCCGGTTTGGCGTCTCCAGCTATGCCGATTCCGGAATGATGAACATTGTACTGGAAGAAGGCTCGGTTGAAGTCAAATCGGCTAACGGTCATTTTCTGGCCGGCCTGATGCCCAACGAGATGATCCGCTTTAATAAGCAGGAAAAATCAATTGAAAAAATAAAGGTAATCCCCGAACACTATACTTCCTGGCGGAACGGGATCATTCAAATTTATGAGATGCCGCTGGGAGAAGTGGCTGTTCGCCTGGAGAAACGGTATAACCAGAAATTTGAGGTAGATCCGGCAGTCCGGGATATTACTTTCACATTTACCATCGAGAATGAATCACTTACTGAAATCCTGAATGTATTGAGAAAAATCGGATCAATAAATGCAGTGAAAAATGGAGAAATAATAAAACTGGAATAAAAAAACAGGAAAGCGTGGCAACACTTTCCTGAGTTCAACTTGTCATTGGCAAATGACAATATTAACAAACCTTAAAAATCAGGTTAAAATTATGAAAAAAAAATTATTTACCAGGGGTGCATGGCCCCCTTTTGTAAATTCAAAAACCGAAAGGATCATGAAATTACTGTTTCTTTTTCTTCTGTCAGGTCTTGTGCAGGTCAGCGCAAATTCTTACAGTCAAAGCAGCAGGCTGAATCTGGAACTGCAAAATGTGGAAATCAGAGAGGTTTTGCAGTCGATCGAGAGCCAAAGCAAGTTCAGGTTTGCGTACAGCTCGGAGTATGTCAATCTGGATCAACGTGTAAATGTTTCGATCCGCGACAAAAACATCACTGAAACGTTGCAGCATTTATTTGAAGGTACCGGTATCCGTTTTGAGATACAGGACCGGTTGATCATGCTTTATGGCAAAGAGGAAGCAGCCGCGGTGCAGCAGAACCGGAAAGCGGAAGGCACTGTCAGCGACAACACGAATATGCCTTTACCGGGAGTGACCGTTGTCGTGAAGGGTACCAGGCAGGGAACCGTTACCGACCTGAACGGAAAATTTTCGTTTTCGGCTGTTCCGGATGGTGCAAGCCTGGTTTTTTCTTTCGTGGGAATGAAGACCCAGGAGGTACAGGTAGCAGGGACCGGTCAGATCAACGTCCGCATGGAAGAAGAATCGTTTGGAATTGGTGAAGTCGTGGCGGTAGGTTATGGAACGCAAAAGAGGGAAAACTTAACCGGAGCCGTGTCGACGGTGAACGCGGAATCGCTCGATTCCCGTCCTGTGACGAATGTCGCCCAGGCACTTCAGGGAATGGTACCCGGGCTGAATATCGTGCAGGGCGGAACCCTGGGCGGCAGCCTTGAAAACCGGCCCAGTGTCAATATCCGCGGAGTCGGGACTATTGGACAAGGCTCAAAGGGTACGCCCTTGATTTTGATCGATGGAATTGAAGCTGATATTAATGCCCTTAACCCCCAGGACATTGACAACATATCGGTACTGAAAGACGCGGCAGCCTCATCAATCTATGGTTCCAGGGCACCGTTTGGAGTAGTGCTTGTTACCACGAAGAAGGGAAAAACCGGAAAATCTGCCTTTAGCATCAATGCCAATCTTCGTTCAAGCGGCCCGGTTTTACTCCCTAGGATGATGGACTCCTACACTTTTGCCTTATACTTTAACGATGCCCGGTTTAATTCGGGGCAAGGAGCGTACTTTACGGACGAACGGATGCAGCGGATCAAGGATTATCAGGAAGGAAAGATAACAACGACTATTGTTCCCAGACCCGGGCAGCCAAATTTGTGGGGAGACGGCTACTTTGAAGGAAATGACAATGTCGACTGGTACCGGGCGATCTATAAAACCCGCACGCCGTCGCAGGAATATTCGGTAAGCGCCAGTGGCGGCGGTGATGATGTCACCTATTATTTGGGGGGAAGTTATCTGGACCAAACGGGACTGATGAAGTTTGGCGGCGACAGCTTCAAACGCTATAGCTCAACTGCAAAAATTAATGCCCAACTGACAAGTCGGATTTCAGTTGAATACATCGGGCGCTTCGTCCGGGAAGAGTTTGAACGCCCCAGCCGGATGACGAATACCCTTAATCAAAATATTTCCCGGCAGGGATGGCCGGTATTGCCCTTATATGATAACAACGGCTATTTATATGATGCACCTTCCCCGGCCCTTGCCTTGCGGGATGGCGGACGTGATTTCCATCAGGACGACGATCTGATCCAGCAACTCAAAATGACTATTGAACCGTCAAAAGGTTGGAAGATACTGGCGGATTTCAATTATAGTATCTCGAATAATTTGAGGCACTGGGACCTTCAATATACCTATAACCATGATGTAGCGGGCAATCCGTATATTGTTGGAAAATCATCGGAAGTGCATGAAGTAGCTTACCGTAAAAATTACAGCAATTCCAATATTTACTCGGAATATTCTCGATCATTTGGAAATCATCATCTGAAAATACTCGCCGGGATGCAGTCTGAGCTGACTAAAACGCGGGAATTTGTGGCTGAGCGGGAGGGACTCATCGTTCCCTCATTGCCAGTGATCGATCTGACCTCCGGTACGGATTTTACCGGCAAAACAGTCCCGCCTTTTGTTTCCGGAGAAAACCAACACTGGTCAATAGCCGGTTATTTCGGAAGGATCAATTATAATTATAAAGAACGTTATTTGATTGAAGCTAATCTCCGTTACGATGGTTCATCGCGTTTCCGGTCCAGTAAACGATGGACCTATTCACCTTCGGCGTCAGTCGGATGGAATATGTCCCGGGAAGAGTTCTGGAAGTCCCTTGTAAGATATGTGAACACGCTAAAAATCAGAGGATCTTACGGCGTACTCAGCAATCAGAATACATCAAATTGGTATCCCACTTACAGCACGATGCCCATTGGGATATCAGACGGCGCGTGGCTGGTCAACGGAGCCAAACCGAATACTGCTTCCGCTCCCTATCTGATCAGCTCGGCCCTGACCTGGGAAAAGGTCCGGACCTGGAACCTCGGAGCTGACATCGGTTTTCTTGACAACCGGTTTTCCTGTACTTTCGATTTATTTAGCCGTTTCACAGACAACATGATCGGTCCCGCTCCGGAACTTCCGATTATCCTGGGAACTGCTGTGCCCAAAACGAATAATACAGACCTGAAAACTTACGGGTTTGAACTGGAACTCGCGTGGAAGGATCGACTGGCTAATGGATTAAGTTACAATGTCCGTTTGATCCTTTCCGATGCAAAAACTAAAATAACAAAGTACCCGAATCCAACAGGGAAACTTTACAATTATAAAGACGATAATGGAAATCTGCACACCTATCTGGCAGGTCATATGATGGGCGAAATTTGGGGATACGAGACAATTGGCATTGCCAAAACGCAGGAAGAAATGGACACCCATTTGGCTTCTTTGCCTGATGGCGGGCAAAATGCTCTGGGTAGTAACTGGAAAGCAGGCGATCTGATGTTTAAGGATTTAAACAATGACGACAAAATCAACGATGGTGCCGGAACAGCGGGCGATCATGGCGACTGGAAAGTCATCGGCAACGATACTCCCCGATACCTCTTTGGTTTGGATTTAACGGTGAACTGGAAAGGTTTTGATTTCCGGTCGTTCTTCCAGGGCGTGATGAAACGCGATTACTTCCAGAACAGTTTCTATTTCTGGGGAGCTTCTACGACCATCTACAGCTCTGCCGGGTTAAAAGAACATGGCGATTATTTCCGTGATGATCCGGAGCATCCCCTGGGGATGAACCTGGATTCGTACTATCCCCGGCCGTTGCTCAGCAACAAGAATCAACGGGTACAAACCAGATATCTGCAGGACGCCTCCTACATCCGGCTGAAAAATATACAGATCGGGTATACCATACCTTCGCTGATCACCAGGAAAGCGGGCCTTCAAAAACTCAGGGTTTACATATCAGGAGAGAATCTGTGGACACTCACGGATATGAAGGGTATGTTTGATCCGGAAACGATCGACGGAGGATGGGGCGGAAGCGTTTACCCGCTGTCTAAAGTGTATGCTGTAGGTTTAAATATAACGTTATAAAAGACTAAAAGATGAAAGCAAAGATATTAATAGCCGGCGTCGGCTGCTGCATGCTTTTCCTGTTATACTCCTGCGAGGAGGATTTCCTTGAAAGAGCTCCATTATCAAGCGCCACACCCGATAATTACCTGGTGGAAGAATCACAACTGGCTGCCTATGCCATCAAGCAATACGAAGATCTGCCCACATTTTATTATATGGACAATGACAGCCATACGGATACCCAATCCCGGCGGACTTACAATGACAAATATGTCCCGGGAGAATGGAAAGTAGGTCAGTCAGGCGGGCAATGGTCGTTTGGCTCCATGTACCAATGTAACTATTTTCTCAATAAGGTGCTTCCCCGATATAAAGCGGGAACCATAGCCGGTAATAAGGTCAACATTGAACATTACATTGGAGAGATGTATTTTATGAGAGCTTGGGCCTATTTTTACAAGCTCCAGTCGCTTGGTGATTTCCCAATTATTAAGACAATACTTTCTGACGACAAAGAAGCCTTGACAGCAGCAAGTAAACGTGCCCCGCGAAATGAAGTGGCTCGCTTTATCCTTTCCGATCTTGATTCGGCGATCATACTTATGAAAGACGTTGCTCCCGACGGCAAGAAGAACCGCCTGTCGAAAGCCTGCGCAAGGCTGGTGAAGTCGAGAGTAGCACTTTACGAAGGAACGTGGCTGAAATATTTCAAGGGTACGGCATTTGTCCCTAACGGTCCAAATTGGCCGGGGAAAAGTAAGGATTACAACTCGGCTTACACGTTTCCTACCGGAAGTATCGACGGTGAAATCGCTTTCTTTCTGACCCAGGCGATGGAAGCTTCCAAAGCGGTAGCCGATGCCGTACCTTTAGTAATCAATAGCATGACTGCAAAAGCACAAGCCACGAACGAAGACTTCGCTGTGGCCTCCGAGGCCAATCCGTTTTGCAGGATGTTCAGCGAAAAAGACCTTTCAGTATTTAGTGAGGTTCTTCTTTGGAGGGATTATGACCTTGGATTGGGAATCCGGAACGCGATACCTAATGTCATTCAGTCGCACCGGGACTGGGGACTTAACCGGGGATATGTCGACGGTTTCCTGATGGAAAACGGATTGCCCATCTATGCTTCCGGGTCGGGATATGCAGGCGATGATTATATCGCTGACGTCCGCAAACACCGGGATGGACGGTTATGGTTGTTTCTGGCAGAACCCGGGCAGATCAATATCCTGCACCCTTCGCCACTGGGCACCCATGCCACACCTGTCGTTCCTTATCCCGACATTCTGAACCTGCTGGGCAACCACGATCACCCCACCGGGTATATTGCCCGCAAAGGGAACGTGTATGACGGCGCTCAGCTGGGGAATGGCCAGGGAGACGTGGGAAGTATCGTTTTCAGGGCAGTGGAAGCTTACCTGAACTATATGGAAGCGTGTTTTGAAAAAAACGGCGCTCTGGATGCTACCGCCCGGGATTACTGGCAAAAAATAAGAAACAGGGCCGGTGTTGATCCAGATTTTCAGAAAACTATTGCGGCTACTGACTTAAGCTTGGAAGCCAAAAACGATTGGGGCGTTTATTCTGCAGGGAATATGGTCGACCCAACCCTTTACAACATTAGGCGCGAAAGGAGCTGTGAAATGATGGGCGAAGGGTTACGGTACATGGACTTATGCCGCTGGCGGGCAATGGATCAAATGATCAGCACTCCCTATCATATCGAAGGATTTAAACTGTGGGGGCCGATGAAACAATGGTATAATCCGAAAAAGCTCACGTATAATATCGGAGACAAAAGTACAGTTTCATCTCCTGAACTGAGCCCCTATCTGAGGATCTATCAAAAAACCCCAACAGTGCTGACCTATAACGGGTACCGCTGGGCAATGGCGCATTATCTTTCTCCTATCGCTATTCAGCATTTTTTGATCACGACCAACGATAACAACGCCTCTTCTTCTCCAATCTACCAGAACCCGGGATGGCCGCTCGATGCCAACTCCGGGCCGACAGGGTTATAAATTTAATGATTTGCGGGTCCGGCTTTCAATGAGCCGGACCTTTTTTATTGGAATAAGTTATGACAGACAGAAGAACATTTATCAAACATACGGCATGGGGCAGCGCGTTGTTCCTGCTTCCTTCTTTTCGCCTTCTTCAGCCTGCACCAGGCCAGACCGGACGGAAAGATGTCCTGCCTCTCGACGGGCGGTGGCATTTTTATATGGATCCTGATAAGGAAGGATCTGCTGACATACCGCTCAATACCGGAAATACCCTGAAACTACCGGGTTCCCTGCAAAGCCAGGGCTTTGGAAATGACGTGTCGGCCGATACCCGGTGGTGGAACGGCAAATTAAAAGACATTTGGAGAACAAGTCCGGTTTATGAAAGGTACAGGCTGGATGGGAATGTGAAAATTTATGAATTTCTTCAGCCAAAGAAGCATTACCTGGGAGCCGCCTGGTACATAAAAGAATTTGAAATTCCCCGGTACTGGAAAGACAAACGAATTGTTCTCTTCCTTGAAAGAGTACACTGGGAGAGTACCGTTTTTATCAACGAAAGGGAAATAGGGTCGCGGATGTATCTGGGGGTACCACACGAGTATGATCTGACGGGTGCCATTAAAGAAGGTATGAACCGGCTGATGGTCCGGGTCAACAACTCCCGCATAGTCGATGTAGGCGACATGCCCCACAGCATTTCAGAACAAACCCAGGGGACCTGGAACGGCATTGTCGGAAGGGTGGAACTTCGTGCTACCGACAAAGTCTGGATCGATCAGGTGCAGGTTTATCCCGGTATCGCTGAAAAGAAAATTGACATAGAATTAA
>JBDKTZ010000116.1:0-2257 GCA_039679975.1 Prolixibacteraceae bacterium | reverse complement strand
TCGTTGCGGCATTCAATTCCACGCCGGTACCATCAGGAAGGGTGACCGAGGAATGCTCGGCGACCTTTGTTCGGATGCTTTCTTTCGCCAGAACGGTTGAAACAGTATAGAATCCGAGAAGAATAAGGATGACGGCTGCCGCAGCCCGGAACATAGGGGGAAGAATTTTTGTTTTTGTGAACGTTTGCATTTTGTTGTCCGCGTGAAGAGCTTCTCTGCCCGGCAGAAGAGTTTCTTTACCTGGGACCCGATTCCTGCCTCCAGGCAGCAGATTTTTCCTTTCCGGCTGCCTGTTCTCTTCCGGAAATGAATTTTCATTGGACTGCTGCAGGTTTTCTCCGGCCTGCAACGTTTCCATGCGGGCCAGTAATTCCTCCAATGCCTCCTTGTCTGATTTCCCTTCCGGAGGAATAATCGCCCCGGCAACATGCAGGATTTTTTTCCCGGAATTCATCTTATTGAATTCCTGTTTGGAGAAAGGATGATCGGATTGGTCCTGGTTGAGCATCTTAATCAGTTTAAAGTTTGTGCGCAATTTTTCCTTGTAAATCATTCAACGCATTTTTCATTCGCTTTTCAACAGCTTTTACTGTGAGACCCAGATTTTCCGCGATTTCCTTAAAGGTGTATCCGTCTACCCGGTTCATGAGAAAGACGACCCTGTTCTTTTCGCTTAAAGTACCGAGAGCCTGCTGAAGCCGGAGATGAAATTCTTTCAGTTCCATTTCAAACTCGGGGGAAGCCGGCGTTTCCCCGTACGTAAACCTGCTGGAAAACTCAAAAACGACCTGCTGGTGAATGAAGCTGTTTTTGCACAGGTTACCGGCAATGGTATAGAGTAACGGTTTGACAGTTGCTGTCCGGACGTCTTTCCTTATTTCCCAGACTTTTAGAAATGCATCCTGGGCAATATCGCCGGCCAGATCAATATCGCCGGTTTTGTAATAGATAAAATTCTTCACCGGCTTATATAACTGTTTGAACAGACCGACAAACTCTTCTTTTTCAATTCCGGAATTCAAATCGTTTCTAATTAGTTGAATAAGCTTTTTATTTGAATACAGCCAAACAGCCGTTTACCCTAAACCAGGTGCTGACTTTTTTTGCACAAAATGATGCTGTTTCACAACAAAGTTACAGATTCAGTTTGTAGCTGATGCCAATAACTGACTCCGATTTGTTTTTATTCAAGTTTTCATTAACCCGCCAGTAGCTGCCAATTTGGTGATGTTTGCTGATCTTGTACATAACCCCGGCTTCATATTTCCGCTTGTCAAAGTCACTTCCTGTAAGATTCTGATAGAGCTCGAATGCGGCATACGGTTTCAGGTTCCAATTTTTCCAATGATATTCCAGTCCGAATTTGTAGCGGAGATAGTTTTTCTTTTCGTCATCTGCAAAGTCGTCACTGTTAGTGAACCGGAGACGAAATCCGGGCTCAAAATTGTTCCATTTGAAACTGGTTTTGGCATCGATTGCGAAACGTCCGAAACCTTTCGCTTCATTATTTTTATTTATTTTATTTCCTAAGCGGTACTGGGTTCCGAACTTGAGGTACTTGTGCAGTTTGTATTCCATCCCGCCATCCAGAAAATATTCATCGGTCGAGAACCCTTCGTCAAACCGGATTTGGGGAGCGATAAAAAACTCCAGCTTTTTGCCCGCCTCTTTCGAGATTTGGGCGTCGATCCAGGTTTGTTGCGCCAGTGCGGCCGGGCAGGCCGGCAGAAAGACAAGTAATAACATTCGTTTCCTCATAGCTGATGGTGTTTTTTTGAATTTCCGTTCCCCGTCACATCATGAAACACATTGATTTTTGCAATATCCCGCAGGAAATTGATCTCCTGGATTTCGATTCTTTTGATCCTCAATCCGGTACGTTCTTCCAGATCCCTGATCAGCTCTTCCTTTTTGACGGTGTGCAGGTTTTCGATTTTTTCATAGGTGATCATCATCAGTTCCTCCTGGCGCAGGTTCAGGACCTTTTCGAGCGCCCACATGGTAGCAACGATGATCATGTTGGTGAACAGCAACTCCACGTAGCTTACTTTTTTATTGGAAAGCGCGTTGATCACGGAGATCCCAATGACCACAAACAGGTAGGTCATTTCCTTGATGGGGATTGCGTCGGTCCGGTAACGGATGATGCCGAAAATGGCGAATAACCCCAGGGCAAAGCCCAGTTCCAGTTTCACGCTTTCAAGCAGAAAGCAAAGGGTGAAAACGGTGACGCTGATGGCGAAATAGCTGAATATGA
>JBDKTZ010000443.1:0-16837 GCA_039679975.1 Prolixibacteraceae bacterium | reverse complement strand
AAGAATATAAACCTGATAAGATTGATGTTGCCTACGAACAGATCTATTCATCAAACGGGCTGTTGCACATAAACAATCTTGTGTCGGAATTAAATATAAACAACAGAACGTTTCGGCGGAATTTTTATCGGCGGGTGGGAGTGACAGCCAAATCGCTGTGCCGGATTGTTCGGGCCAATCAGGTATTAAATGCGATGAAAGAATCAAGCGAAATCGATTATCAAGGTCTGGTATTTTCAGGTAAATATTTTGATCAGCCTCACTTTGTAAATGATTTCCGAAAATTTGTTGGCGAATCGCCCGGAACTTTCTTTAACCGCGACCTTCGTATCGTTAAACTATTTTCCGGGCTATAATATGATCCACTCTGGTCCCAGATTGATGTCCGTTTTTTACAATCTTTTGGCAAACAGGTGCGTTAAATTTGATCATAAAAACCAAAAACAATATTTATGAAAGCTTTTAAAGTTTTATTGGCCTTATTCATGCTGATGGCAGCTTCTGGTGTCTATGCTCAGCTTAATGTCAAAGACAAAATCAAAGAGAAATCTGCTAATCGGACTGAAACGCGAGTGGATGAAGGAATTGACAAGGGAATTGACAAAATTGAAGAAGGAGTTGGCAAACTTTTTAAAAAGAAAAAAACAAATTCGGAGGAAAATACGGAGGAAGAGCAAACCAGCACTGACGAGGAAGCCGATGAGCGAGCTGAAACCTCTGAGCCAGACAATGATCAGGCAGCGAAGACATCATCTTCGCTCCAAAGTTTCACGAAATATGATTTTGTTCCGGGTGATCAGATCCTCTATTTTGAAGATTTTTCGCAGGATGCAATCGGCGATTTTCCGGCCCTATGGACAACCAACGGTGGCGGAGAAGTGAAGACCCTGAATATTGCTTCAGGAAACTGGTTCCATATGAATAAAGAAGATGCTGTTTATTGTTACACTAAGCCAATCTCTTTCCCTGAAAATTTCATTATGGAATTTGATATGATTCCTGATGGGGACTTCAGCAACGGATATACACTTACTTTTTATGAAGATCCCGAAAACACCGAATTAACAGACGACCTTTATCCGGGTAAAAAGGGATTACATATTTCATTCGAAGAGGGTCGTTGGTATACCAAGGGATATAATAATAGTATGGATGTGGGGGGCTGGATTGAAGGAGAATCAGCAACGAATCCGGTAGTTGTGGGGCAAGTCAACCACGTAATTATTTGGGTACAAAACCGCAGGTTACGTATCTATCATAAGGGGGCAAAAGTATTCGACATGCCAACCAATGTTCATGCGGGGTCGAAATTTAACAGGTTTCGGTTCAGCGGGTGGAGTACGTACAGTACGCCCTATGTTACAAACCTGAAAATTACAACGGCTGCGCCCGATACCCGAAGCAAGCTCATTACGGAAGGAAAGCTTGTCAGCTATGGTATTTACTTCGATGTGAACAAAGACGTTGTCAAGGCCGAATCATATGGTACCTTAAGCGACATTGCCAAAACATTGAAAGAAAATCCGACTGTACGAATTAAGATCGTGGGTCATACCGATGGCGACGGCGCCGATGTTGCCAATCTCGACCTGTCGAAACGTCGTGGCGATTCAGTAAAAAATGAATTGGTAAAAACATTTGGCATTGACGCCTCACGCATCGAATCGGATGGTCTGGGCGAAACAAAACCCATTGCACCCAACGATACTCCTGCAAATAAGGCGCTGAACCGGCGGGTGGAATTCATCAAAATCTAAAGGTTCCGTATGATGGGAAATATCAGGAAAGGCTTAATGACAGCCGTTCTTTTTGCCGGGTCAGTAACGGGATGGGCTCAGAAAACGCCCGAAGCCCTGCTGGGATAGCTTCCGGCTGTACCCAATGTGGTCTGTGCTGCCGATACATCGGCTGTAAACGCGTTCATCAGTCGACCTGAGCTGCTACAGCGCAGTTGATAAATATGCCGGCGTTTTGCTGGATACATTCAAATACCGGGTCGGAAAGTTTGAACAATAAATCAAAAAGATAATAGCCATGGCAGGCAAATACAATTCCTCATTCAATCATGGCTATTTTCTTTGTGAGTTTCATGGTATTCTGATCCGCAAATTCAATTCCATTGCGCAATTAAAAAGTAATTTATTCACAAATGAGACTGATTTTTTTATGGTTTGTTGTTTTACTATTTTCAATCCGGACTCAGCTTGTTAACGCACAGGTCAATTACGAACCTCTTCATGGAGTTACGGGATATGATTATTAGATTAAGGGGGAGTTGGAACTTATTTTTACAAGTTCAATTGATGATAAAAACGGTAACAAATCTGAAGGAACTTACCATGTAAAATCCCCGGTGTCATTAGCTTTTAACCTGAATGACCTGAAGTTTTTTAAAGCTGATCCCAAGGCTTTTATTGGCTATGTGGAAAATCAATATGATGCCTTTTCCGGATATTCAGGTGGAGGCTTGATGGATATTCCGCAAGGCGGATACCAGGAAGAAGAGAGCTGGATGTGGGTAGATGAGCATTTAAAATGGTGGGAAAACGGAGAACTGACTGAAGTGAAAGCGCATGGAGAAATATATCCGGTTCTTGCAGGCTATTTTTCTATTCCTGATTACTCCGCAAAATATAAAGCAGGTCTTGATCAGCTTCAGTTCCGTATTGCCATCGACGGTAGTTCAGATCCGGATTTTCATCCAACACGAAATGTTGTGGTTGAGCATGTCAGTAACAAATTCAATCAGAATGGGGCCGGATCAAACAGGATTGATGAAGAAACAATGAAAATTCTTGAACAGGCAGATCCTGATGCGGCTGCGGAACTGAAGAAAGCTTCGGGCATACTTCAGAACGCCTCTCCGGATCTTTCAGTAAATATCGGTTGCGGATCGTTTTATGGTCAGGATTTGACCAGTGCTTTAATGGATAACAAACTTGGCGAAGCCGACAAAGCAAAAAAAGATGCATTTGAAGGCCGGTTTGAACAAGAGTATTTCAAGAATCTTCCGCATATCGATGCGATGAAATTGATCAATTACCTGATCAAACCTGAAGGTAACTACGAGACTCCAATTGTCGGATCTTTTTCTTCGGAGTCAGAGTGGGGTTCCGAAAAGGCTTCCTGCAACGGTACATTAAGATTCTATGGTAAAAGGGTACAAAAATCAAAGTAGAAGTATCAGCAGCGAATTGATAAACATGTAGTATGAGCTAAAAGATGAAGAATAAGCGGATGATTTTTTTAGTGATTAGCTTTTTGTTTTCAGCTCATTTTCTTCAGGCACAGGTGTCCTCTGACATTTCCCGGATCATGAAAAAGATGCAGTCGGGAACCGAGCTGACCGAAGCAGAAGAAAAAGCGTTAGAAAGTTGGGGACAGGAGATGGAGAAGAAGTATAGGGATGAAACAAAAAATCAGCAAACGAAAAAAACTGTCGCGTCGCCGGCCAATAAACCCGGAACAGGCGCAAAGCTCCCTCCTACGCTCCCGGCTTTAACCCGGGAAAGCTATATTAAGCTTGCAAATTCGGTGATGCAAAGTTTTGGCGCAGAGTCAGGTGACTTGCCTGGCCTGAACCAATTGCTTGCAAAAACGAATAAAACAACCGAAGGTGCCGATTATGGAGCCCTGTTTATGATGGAGGGCGCCGGCGCGGCCAGTGTTTACACCTGTGCCTGGAGCGCAGTCAAAGCTCCGACCGATGTTCTCACCGCTAACAACCTGGCGGTTGCGCTGAAAAATAAAGGCGACTATGCGAAAGCCATACAGGTATTAAACTATGCCAACACCATGAGGCCTGGGATCGGTCTGATCCGCTCCAACTCGGGCTGGGTTTGTTTCGATGCGGGAGACTATGTCCAGGCAAAAACTGAGTTCAATGCCGCACTGAAGGCGGCACCCGACATGACTTCTCCTTATATGGGACTTGGACTGATCGCACAACAGGAGGGGGACACATATAAAGCCCGGGAGTACCTTCGCAGAGCTCTGAAAGACAGGTATTCAGTTGCAGGGATAAAAGCCTACCGGCAGGCACAGGAAAAGGGGGGGGCCGAAGGCCATACAGCCGACGAAACACTTTCAAACGAAAAAGAAGACTCAGGCAATTCGGAGGTTCCCGGTCTGCCGGTTTACGGGGAACCAGAAAAAATGGCTCCCCAGGAACCGGTACTCCGGAATTACGTTTCAAGACTTAATTCGAGGCTTGGCCGGATCACGCGCGAAATGGAAGCTTTGTCCGGACACATCCGGAAACAACAGGAAAGAGCGATGCAGGATCCGGAAAACGCAGTGGTTTACCGTCGTGATTTTTCCAGGGAAATGATGATGCTTGAGGATATTGACCTGTTGCTTTGGGGGGAAAACGGAAATTATGGCCGTGCGGTAAGGCAATCTTCAGCGTTTACCGAAAACGCAGGAAAAATCATGGAGCAAAACAGTACCGTCATGTCTTCTTACCTGGAGAAAATCCTGGAACTGGATGAAAAATTACGTCCGCTCTATGATCAGTTGGAAGCCTGTAAAGGCGATGAAAGCTGTATGAAAATGGTTTCGAAGAAAATGGAACCCTTCCTGGTCGAAAAAGAACAGGTCAGTTATAAACTATGCAAGCTGGGAAAGCAGCAAATGGATGTTTTGTTTTCGGGAGGCTATAATTCGTTATCGGTTTTACAGGCACAGTTTAAAGAAACGGTTCCCGACTACTATGCATTCACCGGTCCGGTACTCGGGAAAATTTATGCTCCCGCATTGAATGAGCTCTATAACCTGCATCGGGAAGTAAAGGTCCTGACTGAAGAGGTGGCGCTCGCTTCCAGAGCGTTGGGATTGGCAGAGGATGCCGGGAAATACGATGAACTGGAGTGTATTGAACCGGAACCTCCCGCGCCTCCCGACGCGGAGATAGAGGAAGCAAATGCCCCTAAGAAAAAGCCTGAGGCGTGTCCGCTCGGTGACGGGTTGCAGTCGGGCATTGGCGCTTTTTCATTCGAATTGACCTGTACCTTTGTAAAAGTCTCGGGTGGCGAAGGCGTTTTGGCGTCTGTTAAGCGGGACTTTGTGAAACACGAAACAACCTTGTGGGCAGGTGTGGGAGCCAAAGCCGACTACGGACACGGAAACCTGACTGCCGAAGCATCTGTAGGAGCTGAAATAACAATCGGGCAGAACACCGTCAAAGATATAGGTTTCACCAGCAGTGTAAAAGCAGGAATCGGCGGATTAATGGAAACCGAGATCAGCGGCCGTATCGCGATGGACAGCGGAGCAAGCATCGACATGACTACCGATTTTTTGCCATAGCGAGTCAAAACGAACTGGATATCCGTCTATAAAACTGACATGACCAACCGATATGAATCGATTTCCCGATCAAGTTAATTCCATTCGACCTGTAGAATATATACCTATGAAACAGACACCTTTTTGTAAAAGCGCGGTTCTGATAAAGTCAGCAGCCGTTATCCTGCTGTTACTTCTCCGGTCAAATGTGGTTCCGGCCCAGCAACGACATCCCTTTTCAGAGAAAACGGTTGACGTTAAAGACCGCACTTTTTTGCCTTTTACAAAAGGAGAAGTCGTCCGAAAGATATCCGGTACTCAAAAGCCCGTGCTCGATCAGATTTGCTCCATCATCACTGCGTGGGATTCGATCGCTCCGCCCCAGGGAATAAAAGTGCTTTGTTCCGGATTTGGAAACTCGCTTGAGATTTATTTTTTGCCCTATTTGTTTGAAGACGGAATACGGGTTGCTTCCGAAGGAGGACCAATGGTCAGTGTTTATGCGAATGACCCGCTTCGGATGTTTGGACACCCTGTTGTTTCCGATATCTTTCTTTGCCCGCAAAAGACAGCCGACTTTAATGGATTTCCCATTTACTGTAACGACCGGCAGGAAGTGACCATCGTATCCGGGAAGAAGATTCCGCTTTTTGTTCCGGTTTCTCAGGAAGAATACCTGAAAGCGCTGATTACAAAAGAAGAAAAAGCCAACCAGACGAACCCCGGTTCCGATTATCAGTCCGCATTCCGGGAAATGGAAAAGGCCTATCAGCAATTACTGAAGACCGACAAAGAAGCTGCAAATGAATTTAAGCTGCAAATGGATGAATTCAAGGCTGAGATAGACAAAAACGGAGACGGAGCAAATATGATTGATCCTGTCGCCTTGCTGAAAAAGGAACTTGCCGGGTTATCGGCTGAAGAACAAAAACAGCCGGCCTGGTTTTCAGGAGCGTCGGCAGTAGAAACCTACAAAAATGCATCCGGATTGGTTCCTTTTGAAGACCGGCACAATGCCCATGCTCTCGTCCGGTCCAATCCTGCCTTAATTGAAGGTTCGTCAAAAGATCAGGTTCAGCTTCTTGTGATCTGCTGGTCGGTGGGTGAAAGCATCGATTCCGATAAGCCGCGGGTTTATAATGAAGGGAGGGCGGGTTTTCACCTGGCCCATCATTTAATGAGCCAATTATACCTTGATCAGAAGATCTGGGCTTCCGTATTCCAAACTTGCAAATAACTATTCCCGATCCTTGATCGCTAATTTCTGATTTCAACGTAAACAAAAAAGAGCTACGAATTTTTATCTTCGTAACTCTTTGATTTTTAATGTAGCGAGAGCCGGGCATGATCCGGCGACCTCATGATTATGAATCATGCGCTCTAACCAGCTGAGCTACCTCGCCATTCCAAAATTGAGGTGCAAAGATAATATTAAATTTTTCTCAGTTGCAAATAATAAAAGAAAAAAAATAGTCCGTAAGAACAGGCAAATTGTTTATTTCTTTGAGATTGTTTATATTGCACAAAACATCAAAAACAATGGTCTCAAAATCAAGAATCCAACTTGAATACTCTGTTAATTGCTCTCCCGCGGTATTGTCAAATCGGTTAAACACTGCATCTGGTTTGGCCGAATGGTTTGCCGATGATGTTCATGTCAAAGGGAAAAAATTTACTTTCATTTGGGACGGATCTGAACAGGAAGCTGAAATGGTGCAAAATAAAGATGGCAAACTGGTCCGGTTCAACTGGCTGGAAGATGATGGTTCTTATTTTGAATTCAGGATCAACAAGGATGAACTTACCGGTGATGTATCGCTTGTTGTGGTTGATTTTGCAACCGAAGGGGAGGAATCTGAAGCGATAAACCTATGGAACTTGCAAATTGCCGATTTAAAGCGGAATCTTGGATGTTAATGGTTTTTTAACATTTATTTTCTTCAAAATAGCTTAGTTTTGTAATCGTTTCTTAAATATAGTAGATAATGAAGCGAACCATGAGCGTTGTATCTTTCAACAATTGATATGAAACGATTACATCAATTTGTGCTAAAAGGTTTTTTAGGGCCATTTTTCCTGACCTTTTTTATTTGTGTATTCATTCTGCTGATGCAGTTTCTGTGGAAATATATTGACGATCTGGTCGGAAAAGGATTGGAATGGAACATTATTTTCGAACTTCTTTTTTATGCCTCCATGGCATTGATTCCCATGGCATTTCCTCTGGCTATGCTTTTGGCTTCAATCATGTCGTTCGGAAGTCTGGGAGAAAATTATGAACTGGTTGCCATGAAGGCTTCAGGCATTTCCCTTTTCCGTGTAATGCGTCCGCTCATTCTTGTGGCTACAGGTTTATGTCTGTTTGCGTTTTATTTTTCCAATAATATTCTTCCAAAAACTAACCTGAAATTTAGCGCCTTAATGGTCAGCGTAAAAAAGCAAAAGCCGGAAATGGTGATCAAGGAAGGAGTGTTTACGAACGACATCGATGGGTACAGTATTAAAGTGGAACGGAAGAGCAGAACAACAAATCTGCTGTATAAAATTCTCGTTTATGATCATACAAAAAATCAAGGAAATGTTTCTGTCACAGTCGCTGACTCGGGTTTTATGAAGATTTCAGAGGATAAGAAGTTTTTAATTATGACCTTGTTTAACGGGCAGACGGCGTTGGAAGAAAATCCGAATGAAAGGGGAAGGGATAAAAGGTATCCATTTCGACGGACCCGCTTTGAGAAGCAGGTTGTTAACGTACCTTTACGGGGATTTGATTTTAAACGCACCGATGAAAATATGCTTCGAAGCATGTACCGGATGATGACCCTGTCCCAGCTTGAACATTCTGAAGACTCCATGTATATTGATTACCGGTACAGAGTTAGGAGATTCGCGGTTAGTATGCGGTATAACGATATTTTGAACAAATCAATCGTCAATATGAGTCATCCGGAAGATTCCCTGCGGAAATACGAACCGTTCAAATCCACCAGGCAAATCGATTTTCAGGAGATTTACAATAAACTCGACCCGATGGATAAAAGTCAGGTTTTTTCATCCGCTTTGGAATTGGCCCGATCGAACAAGCAATATGTCGACCAAAATGTTTCTGAACTGTATAATCTGAAAAAATATCTCAACAAATACTCAATGGAAAAGCACAGGAAGTTCACCTGGTCAATCGCCTGTGTGATCTTTTTTTTCATTGGAGCTCCTTTGGGAGCAATTATTCGTAAGGGTGGACTGGGAATGCCGGTTGTGGTTTCAATATTGCTGTTCATTTCCTATTATATGGTTTCTATCGTGGGTGAAAAGTTTGCGCGGGAAGATGTATGGGATATGTTCAATGGAATGTGGTTTTCAACTTTTCTTTTTCTGCCTGTTGGTCTCTTTCTGACATATAAAGCTGTGAATGATTCGGGCTTGTTAAATCTGGAAAATTATCAGTATCAATTAAAACGGTTCCTGAATTTTATTTTGGCCCGGGGTAATAAATCTGAAACTACATGAAATGAAAATCCTTCAGTTGGCGCATAAGGTGCCGTGGCCGCCTAAAGATGGTGAAACAATTGCAATTTTAACGTTGTCGAAAGGCTTTTTTCTTCATGGTCATCATGTGACGGTTCTGGCAATGAATACAGAAGAACATCACATTGAAAAAGAAGATATACCGGAACATCTGGCCGCAGAAATTGATTTTCATATTGTGAATATTCCGACAAATAATTCGCTTGGAAAGATTCTGCAAAACCTGTTTTTATCAGATTTACCGCTTCATGCAGAACGATGCATCAGCAATGCCTACCATGATGCCCTCATTCGTTTGCTTAGCGAGAATAAATTTGATGTCATTCAGATAGAGGGCCTTTATCTTTGTCCGTATATTCCGGTTATCCGCAAGTACAGTGATGCGTTGGTAGCATACCGTGCCCACAATATTGAGCATGAAATATGGCAGCGGACGAACCAGATTGCAGGCGTATGGCGTTTTTTTTATTTGCGCAGACTCGTCCATAGACTGAAAAAGTTCGAACTGAATTTCCTGAATCAATATGATGTACTGGTATCGATCACCGAACGTGACGGTTATATCCTCGACCAACTGGGAAACCGGAAACCAAGGTATACCTCCCAAACCGGTATCCATCTTTCTTCACTGATTCCGACAGCAAAGAACCTGGAGTATCCTTCCTTGTTTCATATTGGGGCGCTTGACTGGCCGCCAAGCCAGGAGGGGTTGCTCTGGTTTTTAAACTCCTGTTGGCCTGCTATTCATGAAAAATATCCGTCTCTTAAATTTTATATTGCAGGTAGAAATGTCCCGGCCTGGATCGAATCGCGTTTTAAAAGTGATTATGTAATTTTCCTGGGTGAAGTGGAAGATGCGTATACCTTCATGAATTCCAAAGCAATCATGATTGTTCCATTGCATTCGGGTACAGGTATGCGGATCAAGATTATTGAAGGAATGGCTTTGGGAAAGGCTATTGTGAGTACCTCTGTTGGTTGTGAAGGAATTCCTGCCATCGATCACGAAAATATTCTGATTGCCGATAAACCTCAGGATTTTATAGGCTCTGTCGATGCGTTGGTGGCGGATAAATCTCTTTTTGAGCGACTATGTAAAAATTCTGTCGATTTTATTCGTGCCAAATTTGATAATCTGGCTATTGTGGGTGCACTTGTTGATTTTTATAAACAACAAATACTTGTTCTCCGATTATCACAGAAAAAAACTGAATGAAACAGGTTTATCATTTAGATTGTTCAGGAACCCTCCTGTTTAAAGGCTTCATTCTGGATATTTTTCTGTACTTTTGCAACGGCATTTGAAAACCAGAATATTATAATGACTGAGTTTAAACTGAATACGATACCTGAAGCGGTTAACGCCATTAAGCGTGGCGATTTGGTGATTGTAGTGGATGATGAGGACCGCGAAAACGAAGGTGACTTTATTGCCGCCGCCGAGTTAATTACACCTGAAAAGGTCAATTTCATGGCCACATACGGTCGCGGACTGATATGTGCTCCCCTTACCGAAAGTCGTTGTGAAGAACTTGAGCTTGATTTAATGGTCGGGCAAAATACCTCATTACATCAGACACCTTTTACCGTTTCGGTCGATCTGATCGGTCATGGTTGTACGACAGGCATTTCAGCAGCCGACAGGGCCAAGACGATCCGTGCCCTTGCCAGTGAAGATACTAAACCTGAAGATTTGGGACGACCTGGACATATCTTCCCGTTAAAAGCAAAGGAAAGAGGTGTATTACGCCGTTCCGGTCACACTGAAGCGGCGGTGGATCTTGCCCGCATGGCGGGATTAAAGCCGGCGGGCGTTCTGGTTGAGGTGATGAATGAAGACGGAACCATGTCGCGTCTGCCTCAACTGATGGAAGTAGCCAAAAAATTTAACCTGAAAATTATTTCCATTAAGGATCTGATTGCGTACAGGCTTCAGTCAGAAAGCCTGATTGTTCAGGGTGAAGAAGTGCATTTGCCTACCCATTACGGCGATTTCAGAATCGTGCCTTTCCGCCAGAAATCAAATGGTGCAGAACATGTCGCCCTGATCAAGGGAACCTGGGATCACGATGAGGAGATTCTTGTCAGGATGCACTCTTCCTGCATGACCGGAGATATCTTTGGATCGTTACGCTGTGAATGTGGTGACCAGTTGCACAAGGCGCTGGAACTGATCGAGAAAGCGGGCAAAGGTGTTCTTGTTTATATTATGCAGGAAGGTCGCGGCATCGGACTAATGAATAAAATTGCGGCCTATAAATTACAGGATTCCGGATTGGATACCATTGATGCGAACCTGCACCTGGGATTTAAGGCTGATGAGCGTGATTATGGAGTAGGGGCCCAGATTCTCCGCAACCTGGGTGTAACCAGAATGAAGCTCCTGACAAATAATCCGGTGAAACGTGTCGGAATCGAAGGCTATGGACTTCATGTCACTGAAATTATTCCTATCGAAATCCAGCCGAACGAATTTAATCAACGTTATCTCAAAACTAAACGTGACCGGATGGGGCATTTTCTTCAGAAATTTAAGTACGATTAAAAAATGGCCGATGATCTTTTCCCGAAATTCCATGATGATTTTATCGAGGGTGTGGATTATTATCTGAGCAAAGAGGGTTACCGGGTCATGACTGAAAGCTATCTTGTCAAAAGGGGATACTGCTGTGGCAACGGATGCAGGCATTGTCCCTATGATCCCAAAGCCCGGAAAGGAAATCGTAAGTTGCGTCCAGGCGTGCAAAGAGATATCGATAATTTAAAATAAGGCCAAACGTCGTCAAAATCGGGCCAAACTTCTATTGGTTTTTCATATCAATTTGATCCCAAATACCTTTGGTGTCAAATTAAAATACATGAAAACCAGGAAATTGAGATCTACTTTAACCGGGCTGATATTGTTCTCTTTCGTCTTTGGCACCCAGGCTCAAACGAAGTCATGGACACTGAAAGATTGCATCGATTATGCATTGAGCAAGAATATCGATGTCCGGAAGTCTTACCTTTCCACTCAGGGAAATGAACTGAGCCTGGAACAAAGCAAAGCAAATATTTTACCTTCACTGACCGGGTCTGCCGGCAAAAAACTCAACTGGAGCAAATCATATCATTCAGAAACCGCTCAATACGGCAGCCTAAGCGGGTCGAACAATACGAGTTATGGCCTTAATTCAAGTATCACTCTGTTCAACGGGTTTAAAATGAAGACGTCAGTTGAACAGGCGAAGCTTAATCTGGAAAGCGGGAAGTAATACTCTGAGACCGTGAAAGAGTCGATGGAGCTGAGTATCCTGAATGCCTATCTCCAGATCCTGTACGCTCAGGAAAGTGTGAACAATGCGCAGGAACAAATTAAATCCACTACCGAACAGCTGGCTTTTGCCGAGGAACGGCTGAATGTGGGTGTCATTTCCAATGCTGATTATTTGCAGATTAAGTCGGAACTGGCATCGGAAAAATTAACCCTTGCCAATGCAAAAAGTACACTGTCTATTGCCAAAGTCAATTTAATGCAACTCATGGAACTACCTGTAGATGATCAGTTTGAAATTGCTATTCCCGATCTGTCCCATCTTCTTGAACTGAAAGAACAAGTCGAGGCAGAAAATATTTATGAGCAGGCGCTTGGATTTAAACCCGAAATCAAACAGGCCGCCCTTGCACTTGAAAGTGTCAAACTTGATGAAAAAGTTGCCCGGGCAGGCATGCTTCCTCAGTTGTCACTAAGTGCAGGACTGAGTACAGGATGGTCGAACCAGATTAACGGTTTTAATTACGCGGAGCAATTAAAAAATGCCATTACACCCTCGGTAGGGCTGACTCTTTCGGTACCTATCTTCCAGAACAAGGAGGCTCAAATCAATATTAGGCAGGCTAAAATTGCTGCCAACGATGCCGAACTGGATGAGATCAATACTAAAAACGAACTCCGGAAGAAAATCGAACAGGCTTGTGTTGATGTTGAAACTGCAGCTTCTCAGTATCAGGCAAGTCTGGAACTGTATGAGTCGGCAAAGGAATCGTACCAGGTCGCAGCAGAGAAATATGAACTGGGCTTACTCAATTCGGTCGATTTTTTAAGTGTTAAAACCGATTTAATCACTTCCGAAAGCGAACTGGTACAATCGAAATACAATTTCATATTCAGTAACAAAATACTTGATTTCTATAAAGGAATTTCCATTAGTTTATAAAATTAAAACCGATTGTCATGAAGAAGAAGATCATATTAGTCATTGTAATTGTTGGTGTCATTGCAGCCGGGTTTGGTGTTGCAGGACTGCTTTCGCCAAAAAAGGAAGTGATTCAGCTTAAAACTGGAAAAATCGGAAGGGCCACGATCAGCAATACTGTAACTGCGACCGGAACTCTCGAGGCAAATGTAACCGTTGAAGTGGGAACACAGGTTTCCGGGCGGATTGACCGGATCTATGCGGATAATAATTCACTTGTCAAAAAAGGTCAGCTCATAGCTTGTCTGGACACGCAGGCGTTAAGTTCGACACTTGCCCAAAGCAAGGCTACCCTCGATCAGGCCCAGGCCGAATATGAGTACCAAAAAGCGAATTACGAAAGGTACAGCAAGCTGATTGAAAAGAAACTGATCGCACAGAAAGATTTTGACGAAGTGAATTACAGCTATAAATCATCGATTGCCAGCCTAAAATCGGCCAAGGCCAGTTATGACAAGAATAAGACCAACCTGGACTATGCCTACATTTATTCGCCCATCGATGGCATTGTACTGGAACGCGCCGTGGAAGAAGGTGAGACCGTCGCTGCCAGTTTCAGCACGCCGACACTCTTTACCATTGCCAATGATCTGACTCAAATGAAAATAGAAGCCGATGTGGATGAGGCCGACATCGGTCAGCTTCGCGTCGGTCAGCGGGTGGAATTTACGGTTGATGCTTTCCCCGGAAAAACTTTTGATGGTGAAGTCACCGAGATCCGTTTGCTTGCTGTAGAAGAATCGAATGTGATCACCTATACCGTGGTGATCAATGCTCCGAATCCCGAAAAGATCCTGATGCCGGGGATGACGGCCAACGTGGTCTTTTATGTCACTGAAAAAAAGGATATTGTTGTTGTTCCTAACCGGGCCCTCTATTTTTCTCCTGACCTGTCTGACCTGACGGCGTATCAGGAGGCAAATCCCCGGATAAAGGTAACCATGCCTGCTCCGGCTACCGAAGGTCGGGCGGGATCAGAAAAAACAGTCTGGATAAAAAAGAATAATTTGATCTACCCTCAACCTGTTGTTCTTGGTGAAACGGATGAAATTAATTACGAGGTGATCTCGGGTATTCAGGAGGGTGAGGAAATCATTCTTTCCATGACACAGGTCTCTTCAGCAAAGGCAAAACCTGCCGATAGCGAGGTTGCCGCGAAGAGCCCTTTTATGCCGACGCCTCCGGGACAAAAAAGTAAAAGCAAGTAACACATGGCAAAGAAAGTCGTACAGGTCAGCGGACTGAAGAAAGATTTTCAAGTGGGGGAAATCACTGTTCACGCCCTTCGTGGGATCAATTTGGAAATCGAAGAAGGGGAATTTGTAGCCATCATGGGGACAAGCGGATCGGGAAAATCGACCATGCTGAATATTCTCGGTAGCCTGGATAAGCCAACATCCGGAACGTACACGCTGGACGGGATTAGCATGGGAGAACTGAATAAAAATGAACTAGCCAGGCTGAGAAACCTGAAACTGGGATTTGTCTTTCAGTCTTATAATCTGTTGCCCAGAACAACAGCTTTGGAGAACGTGGAACTTCCATTGTTTTATAACAGCAAGATAAAGGCAAAAGAACGCAGGGAACGGGCTATCGCGGCGCTCGAAGCCGTAGGACTGACAGACCGGATGCATCACATGCCTAACCAGATGTCAGGGGGGCAGCAGCAACGTGTAGCAATTGCCCGTTCGTTGGTGAATGATCCTATGGTGATCCTGGCCGATGAAGCAACCGGAAACCTGGATACCCGTACATCCTATGAGATTATGGCTTTATTCCAGGACCTGAACGAGAAGGGGAAAACGATCATTTTTGTTACACATGAAGCCGATATAGCCCGTTTTATGAAACGGAACGTGGTATTCAGGGACGGGCATATCATCAGGGAGTTAGTAGTTACTGACCGGCTCAGTGCCGATGAGATGCTCCGAAACCTGCCTGTCGAACAGGATATACCGGATCAGGCTTTTGAAAACTTATAAAATTACCGGAATGAACTACACAAATACGATAAAAATAGCATTGAATGCCTTGAAAAGAAACAAGTTCAGGTCGTTTCTGACCATGTTGGGGATCATCATCGGCGTTGCTTCCGTGATTGCTATGTTGGCCATTGGGCAGGGATCAAAGAAAAGTATCCAGGATCAAATGTCGTCGATGGGTACGAATATGATTTTTGTCATGCCCGGGTCCGAGAGAAGGGGAGGATTACAAATGAGCCGAAGTGACATGCAAACCATGAAACTGGAAGATGTGGATGCAATCCGTAAGGGTTGTCCGGCAATAAGCGCTGTTTCACCCGTTGTGAATTCAAGCGGGCAGGCCGTCGTCGGAAATAGCAATTGGCCTACTACCATTTATGGAGTCAATAACGAGTACCTGGGTATTCGTAAATATGAGATCGCAGCAGGAAGAAACTTTACAGAACAGGAAATTGAAACATATGCCAAGGTTTGTCTGATCGGTCAAACGATTGTGGAAAATCTGTTTCCCAATGGAGATAATCCTATTGGTCAGTCAGTGCGTGTCGGAAGTATTCCCTTAAAGATAATCGGCGTTTTGGACGAGAAAGGGGAAAACGGGATGGGGCAGGATCAGGATGATTTGATCCTGGCTCCCTACACGTGTGTTCAGAAGCGGATATTGGCCATTACCTACATTCAAAGTATTTTTGCTTCTGCAGCATCCGAAGAAGTAAATGATATTGCAATCGATCAGATGAGCGAAACGCTTCGCCGGCAGCATAAGATCAGACAAGACGATAAGGATGACTTCAGGATCATGTCCCAGTCGGAGATGGTGCAGACATTTTCTTCCATCAGTGATGTAATGACCATTCTCCTGGGCGCCATTGCAGGGATCTCTTTGCTGGTGGGCGGGATCGGGATCATGAACATTATGTATGTTTCTGTGACCGAGCGTACAAGGGAAATTGGATTGCGACTTTCCGTGGGAGGACGGGGAAGTGATATCCTGACCCAGTTTCTGGTCGAAGCGATTTTGCTCAGCGTGGTTGGCGGTATTCTTGGAATTTTTCTTGGCTTGTTTTCATCGCAAATGGTATCCTCATTCCTGAATTGGCCTGTTGTCGTTATGCCTGCCTCTGTGATCTTTGCTTTTGCGGTTTGCACACTCATCGGTGTTTTTTTTGGCTGGTATCCGGCACGCAAAGCTGCAGGGCTGAATCCAATTGACGCGGTACGCTATGAATAAAAACTTTCCTGTGCGGATCCGTACCGGAAAGTTTTGTGAAAATGGTTATATTTGATTGTAAATAATCTCTTTATGAGTTTTTCCTTTCTTTCCGGTAAACGGCTTGCGATCGGGCTGCATATGCTCGCCTGGGCATTTATTGTTATTATCCCGCAATACCTGATGAGCGTTTATGGCGGACGAAGCGACAACCATTTTCTGTATCAGTTTTATACCAATACAGTTATCTATGGAGCTGTTTTTTACGTTAATTACTTATGGCTGGTCCCCCGGTTCTTCTTTAACGACAGTAAGTCGAATTATATCCTCCTGGTTACCGCAGCAATCGTCATTTTCTGTTTACTTCTGTATGTCATTAATGATTACCTTTTTTTCGATCCGGAGAGGGAAAGACAAATGGATCAGATTATGAAGGAACTCAATAAAGGACATCAGGTGGAAAAACCTCCTTTCCGTGAGATGCGCATTTTTCGCTATTTTTACAGTGCGATCCTGATTTGCGGGTTCTCTCTTGGTTTGGGTATCCTGGAAAAGTTATCGCAAAACGAAAAACAAAGAAAAGAGCTGGAAAAGGAGAA
>JBDKTZ010000236.1:0-5951 GCA_039679975.1 Prolixibacteraceae bacterium | reverse complement strand
CGGTCAGCCTGAACCCGATCCAGCCTCGTGTGAAAGATCATTTCGCTGTCCGGTTCACGGGTAGTTTTTCGGTTCCGCAAACCGATGTCTACCGGTTTCTTCTGGAATCGTATGACGGAAGCCGGCTACTGATAGACGGCAGGGAAGTTATTAATAACGACGGGCGCCATTATGAGATCAAAAAGGAAGATTTCGTGGCGTTGGAAAAAGGACTACATTCGTTCGAGGTGTTGTATTTTGATGATACACGCCGTGAGACGCTGAATATCAATATTGGTACGCAGTCAGGAGAGATGTGTGATTTTAATACTTTTGTCGGAGGCCGTTAAAGAAACGGGATGAAACGAAAAAACAAATTATTATAGCATTAAAAAGCGATGGGAAAACAGAGACATAAGGTCAGGAAGCTCGTCTTTCTGTTTGTTTTGCTTGCCGCATTTTTGCCGGCAAACGCAATCGTAGATGGCCTGCTGTTGAAAACAGATGCTTCAGGAAGTATTTGGTGGGCCGGGAACACCTGCAAAGTGATGCGTGATTCCCCTGTGCCCGCGGCGAAGGGAAAGATCATTCTTCGGTCCGCACGGAATGAAACCGAAGGTTTTCAGCTTGTATTGTCGCCAGCTAAAACCACAGAAAATATTGTGATCAGCATTTCTGATTTCATTCAGAAAGGCGGTGCCGTGATACCTGCCGGGAATGTTGTCGTCAGGAAGGTCGAATATGTGCATGTGACCAAACCTTCGGGAAAACTGCACCAGGCAGGCTGGTATCCCGATCCCTTACCGTTGCTGGAGCATGCTTTTGACGCAGAGGCGGGTGTAAATACGCCGGTATTGCTGAATGTGAAGGTGCCTGAAGATGCATCTCCGGGGGTTTATCTGGCCCGTATCCACGTCAAATCGGCGGCATGGGAAACCTCTGTCCCCGTTGAATTGCATGTGTGGGACTTTTCTTTACCCGATATACCTCTGATGCGGTCGGGATTAGGATTGTCTTCCGGATTGATTCGCCAGTACCATAATCTGAAGTCGGACGAGGAGTTAAAACAGGTTCTGGACTTATATTATCAAAGTTTCAGGGAATACCGGATTTCACCGCAAGAGTTTTTTGATCTGTACCCAATCCGTACCACAGTAAAAGGAGTGTGGTGGAATGGCGGAACTTACGACCCTGATACGGTTTGTTCAGGGAAATATTCCTACCAGGTAACTGATAACCGGTCCGATGGGAATGTGTCGGGAACACATGCTGAATTCATACAGATAAACCCGGGGAAACCCTATTGGTTGAAATGGCAGGCAAAAACGCTGAAGAAAAATCAACAATATGTGGTGGCAGTTAAAAGCTATACGGCTGAGAAAAAGCCGATTTCCTGGCATATGCAGGGAATGTATTATAACGGAAGCGTGCAGTGGCGTAAGGATAGCCTGTTCCTCGACCCGGTAAATCCGGTGGCGGTTGAGGATTTGATCATTTCCCGTCCGATACCCCGGGAGGCAGCGTATGTCAAGGTTCAATTATATCCGTTAATGCCGGATCAGGGAGGTCGGGAAACCGGAACCGTCTGGTTCGATGACTTTCAGTTTTTGGACGGACAAACGGGAGAGAACCTGTTGCCTCAGGGAAATTTCGAGCAGGACAGCAATGCCCTCTCTGTCGATCTTGATTTTTCAGCGTTTGACCAGGCGGCCCGGAAATATCTGGATGAATATGGGTTTACCGGATTTCGGGTGAAAATACAGGAGTTGAGGCCCGGACCTTTTGTGGGACGAAAGACAGGCTGGTTCAGCGGATTTATTAACGGCACTGATGAATACCGGAAGCTGATGAAACAGTACCTGGGACAATTCCAGGATCACCTGGAAACCAATGGATGGCTGGGAAAAGAATACCTGTACTGGATTGATGAGCCTAAACACGGAGATTATGCGTTTGTTCGTGAAGGAATGAAAACGATTCATGAAGCCGCTCCAAAACTGACTCGTTTTATCACTGAGAATAATCCGGGACCTGAGATCATGGATGTGACAGATGTGGGTTGCCCGGTGCTGGCGAAATTCGACCCGGTAAAATCGAAGGAGTGGATTGCCAAAGGCCGGAAAATGTGGTCCTATCTGATGTGCTGGCCAAAAACGCCGCACGTCAACCTTTTTATTGATTCGGATGCCATCAACATGCGGATGTGGCTGTGGATGTCCTACCGGTATGGTCTGAGCGGCATCCTGGTCTGGAATTCGAATGTATGGAATGCCGAAGGATGCTCTCCTCCGGGAGTCCTTCAAAATATATGGGAAGATCCGATGACCTACATGGATGGGCACAACACGCCTGCCGGGGCTGCTGCCGAATACGGGAATGGTGATGGTATGTTTTTTTACCCGCCCAACCGTGATCCGAATCATGATAAAAAAACGTACCTTACCGGTCCGGTCCCTTCTCTCCGGCTGGAGATCCTGCGGGAAGGGCTGGACGATTATGACTACATGGTCATGTTGGAGAACCGGATCAAAAATTCCCTCCCGGGTCAGCAACGATTGGTCGATAAAGCAAAAAAACTGCTGGATTTCGGGGTTGAAGTATTTACAAGTGAACAGCAATACACCAAAGATCCCGCGGTACTGATGGGTTATAGACAGCAAATGGGCGATCTGCTGGAGCAGTTTTACAGAAGTGATTCTATGTGGCAATTAAAAAACAAATTATTAACAGATGAATAAACTTGAAATTTTGTTCCGGATCAGGTTATGGGTACTGATCATGGCTTCGTTTGTGACCGGAAACGTTACGGCCCAGGAGGACACGCTGTCGTTTTTGCATATCACCGATACCCATGTGATCTTCAATCTGGATCATTATCATCCCGGAATAGTGGCTGCGAGGCAACATTATGGCCAGGGTCTTATACCGTTGAAACAATTTCTCCATACAATACCGGGGAACCTGGACAGCAAATTTGTTGTTGTTACCGGCGATCTGATCGATTTTTATGAAGCCGCAACAGCAAAGGGTGATCTACTTGATCTTCAAACTGAACAATTTAACCGGCAGCTCAGTGACTCGCCGGTGCCATTGTTTTTTACCCTTGGAAACCATGATATCGCCGCGTACGGTTGGCAAAATGACAAGATGATTTCTTCACAGCGGGTCGCTGCCCGTTCGCGGGCAAACTGGATCAGAAATGCTGATTGTTTTAAAGAAGGGACGTATTACAGCCGGATGTATACAGTTGGCGGGACAATCTACCGCCTGATTTTCCTTGATGACGGGTATAAAGCCGTCAATTTGAATGATGAGATCCCGTACATTGACCAGGCTCAGCTGTACTGGCTACAGACCGAATTACAGCAATCGCCCGACGACATCGAGATTATCCTGATGCACATCCCGTTGTCAGCGGAATCGGTTCAACCGGGATCTTCTTGTGATCTTTATCCTGTTTTAGCAAAGAATCCTTCGACAAAGCTTATCCTTGCCGGTCATAATCATAAAAATGATGCAGCAGAATTTGAACAGGCAGAAAATCAAAAGCTGACACAGGTACAAACCGGCGCATTTGGTCGTGATCCGATTAACAACTGGAGACAAATCAGGCTGACAAAGGATCAGATTATCGTTTCTCTTCCAGGGAAAGCGGAAAAGGAACTTGTCATCCAAACAAAACAGGTCAACTAGACGCAAACAGCAATGACCTGCCTGCAGCAATGGTTTTTATAATTATGTCCAAAAGTGAACTATCATTTTTGTATAGGCGTCGCAAAATCGGAGATAATTTTTCCCTGATCAGTTTTTTTAAGGATACAAAATACCGGAAGAATCGATGGGATTGTTATCAACTACTTGTGAAATATTGGACATTTGATATTTTTGTGTCAAAACTGTCTTCTTGAAAAACTTTGATAGAAATACTGATGATCAGCTGATTCATGGTTTGAGGTCGGGAGATATCCTGGTTTTCAATCGCATTTTTGAAATTTACAGTTCCAAATTGTTTCTTTTTGCAAGGGCCTATCTGGGATCGATTGAAGATTCAGAAGAGCTTGTGCAGGAGGTTTTTACGATACTCTGGGAGAAACGAGGCCAGTTAAAGAGCGGATATTCATTTAAATCGTACATCTTTACTATTGCGTTTAATATCATCAGAAAGCATTTTAAGCAGAAAGCCCTGTTTAAACAATTCGCACAGGAAGAACTATTGAACGAGGTCACGAGCGAGCCGCCACAGGAGATTGACTATCATTCATTGAAAAACTATATTCTTGAATTAGCCGGAACTCTTCCCGCCAAGCGTCGCGAGGTTTTTATGAAAAGTAGATTTGAAGGGTTATCCAATCAGGAAATCGCAGAAGAGCTTGGACTTACAAAAAAAACGATTGAGAATCATTTGAATCTGGCATTAAAGGAAATTAAGAGCAAAATGGAGAAAGGGAAGCTGCCTGTTATGCTGTTCTATTTCATGTTTGTAAAATAGTCCTGTTTTTTTTTGATTTTGCTTGGGTGCAATCCTGTACTTAAAGATATAATCACATGTAAAATCAAAAATTGATGAAAAAGACAGAGAAAGCGGGTATGGAAGCATCTTCTCAGGATGGAAATTCACTTCATGACTGGATTGAGAAACAATTTGAAGACGAAAAGAATGAACCGGGCTTAAAGGAAAACTTGAAAAGCAAATGGATTGAATTCCTGGATGCTTCCACCCCAGCCGTTGATTTAAAGCATATCCTGTATAAAATTCATTTTAATATGAATTTGAAAGAGAAGGGAAGACTGGTATCAAAAACAGAGCAATTGTATCACTGGTTCTCAAAAGTTGCTGCCGTAATCGTATTTCCACTGCTGATTTTAAGTATTTATCTTGTCTTTGATAAATTTTATGAGCCGTTGCAATTCTCCGAAATAGTTGCTCCCAAAGGAGAAAAAGTACAATTTGTCCTGCCCGACGGCTCATCTGGCTATTTGAATTCCGGTTCCACGCTTAAATATGCTTATCCTTTTCACAAAAGGCTGGTGGAATTGGATGGTGAAGGCTTTTTTGATGTTGTTCATGCAAAAGAAACTTTCACTGTTCAGACCTCTGCTGTGAAAGTAGAAGTTCACGGAACCCGTTTCAATGTTTGCGCTTATCGGGATGATCCCGATGTTGTGACAACCCTTGAAGAAGGAAGTGTCACTGTAATCCGAGTTGCTGACGGGGCAAGATTAGCAATTAAGCCGGGACAGCAAGCCATTTTTGATAAAGCAAATAATCAGGTAACAGATAAAAAAGTCGATGTCGGTTTATTTGTATCATGGAAAGAGAACATGCTGAGGTTTCAAAATACCCCATTTCCTGATGTGGTAAAAAAATTGGAACGCTGGTATGATGTAAAGATCATCTTGGACGACAAGCTAAAGTTTACGCAACAGTACACGATGACCATCAAAACGGAAAGTCTCCGGGAGATGCTTGAGTTGATGCTTGTAACTACGCCCATGAATTATGAAATCAAAGAAGACCTGGTTTATATCACTTATAAAAACAAGATGCCTATGAGGTAAACCCATAAAAAGAAGAAGGAAAGTGTTCCTGCACCTTCCTTCTGTGGTTCGTGTTCCTGCACGAACCTGAGATAATTTACCCCGAAAGGGAAATGTATCACACAATACTACAAACTTATGAAAAAAAAATTAATGTTTTACCCGTGCAGGTGGGATAAAGACCTGTATAAATTGGTTAGAATTATGAAACTAACTGTAACGATCATTCTGGTGGCTCTGATGCAGGTAAGCGCTTCTTCAGTGTATTCACAAGCCAAACTTAACCTGAAAGTGAACAATACCTCCATTGAGTCGGTCCTGCAAAAAATAGAGGAGCAAAGCGATTACTTTTTTCTTTACAACAATAAGCAGATTGATGTCACGCAAAAGATCAATATTGATGTGACGGGTAAAGCCATTGAGGAGGTTTTGGA
>JBDKTZ010000004.1:0-12391 GCA_039679975.1 Prolixibacteraceae bacterium | reverse complement strand
CCCTGGACTTCCTTTTGTCCCAATTCTGCAACTGCTATTTTGAATAGTTTGTCCATCATGAATGTGGAAAAGAGTGTTTATGGGTGAGCTCGTTTTTCGGAGCAATAAAAATGATTTCATTTTTGTTAATGCCGGCTGCACCATAGCTACAAATAATGTATACACCCGTATACAGGTAGTGTATAAACCCGTATGCGGACAACGTATAAACCCGTATGCAGGTGATGTATATTCCCGTCAACCGCTATGATACTATGATATTAAGATGACGTTAACGGTGACGCCGCAACCGTGTTGTCGCGACGCCACCATGTTTATGCTGAGGGTTTTTTCCCAAAAAAATCCGGGGTTCAACCCAAAATCGGGTTGCTACCGGATACAAAGAGCTATTGCACCGTTAGTACCTTGTCAAAAATGACCGTCCGGGGTTCCTTGAACAGGGCGGGCCTGTTGAACTGTGTCGTTACCTGCAGTTTGTAGGTGCCCGCAACCAGTTCGGGGATCACGATGATCAGTTCCGAAGGATTATTAGTGACAATATCGGATGGATCGACCTTTGTGCTTTCGTCCGAAGTCTGGTTCACGAAATACACCCCGTTTACTTCATTTTCGCCAGATACCTTAATTTTATACCCGTTTATTTTCAGGTCGCGGTTTGGAGTAAGCAGGTCATTGACCGACCCGGTCTTCACATCGGTTACCTGTAAAATATTCAGAGCGGTATCGGCCACTCCCATGATCTCTATTTCAACTGAGGATAACTCCCCGCGAAGGGTATCACCTTGATTGAACTGAAAAAGCAGGGCATGTTTTTCAGCGTTGAACGTTTCCTGGGAATTGCTAAAAACACCCTTAATGAGCGGGCTTGCAGTGAAATAGCCTGTGTTGACTGAATAGCCGTCACAAAGCAGGTAAGCCATTTCTTTCAGGAAAAGGCTAACCCCGTGCTGCATTGCAGAAGAAGAGATGTCGGCTCCGCCACGGCTCGCGGCTGATTCACAGATCTGGTTGATATCCAAACTGCGTTCTGAACTTACGCGGGCGGTGTAATCATCCGGTTTTTCAGTCAAAGGATTGTCATACAGATACGCTTTGACACGATGTAAAATTGTAGCCATAAGCTTTGAAAATTTAAAAGTGAATCATTTTGTTATAAACCCTTCTGCCGGCCCGCTATTGCCCGGTCCGTAGCCTGTATACAGAGTGTTACAGGCGCCTCCCCGAAGGGTAGCAGGCTGGCAAGCACCTGTTTCTTAATCGTTTTCATCTTATATAGGGAATAGTTCATTTCATTAGTCGTTTCTCTCGTTCGGCAAAGCTCAAACAAGTTTGGCTTTGCTCTCACTTACCCGAAACGTTCATTTCATTAGTCGTTTCTCTCGCTCGACAGATGTTTCTCCCGATCAACGATATCCAGACAAGTCTGGCGTTGTTCTCGCGCCATCGAAACGTACATTTCCCGTAATGCGAATGGAGGATATAGATTATTAAACAATTCCTTAACATTTGTTTGTATTTAAATATCAATAAGTTTAAGCAATGACAAATATATTATAAATCATTGATAATATCAAATATTGAATAAATAATTAATTTTATAAATATAATATTTAAAAATACAATTAAATTAAAGAATAAACTTTCAGGCATGACTATTAACAATGAAACTACTGTCAGGAAAATTCATGACATAACAGTCCGTGAATTGGACACCTATTTACATGAAGCCTTTTTTAATTCCGGGAGTAGCGGTCTTCCAGTTTGCTCCAGGTTGGACACGTTTGGGGTGATATACCTTTCTTATTATATCTACTCTCCCTTTTCAAAAAACAGTTCTGGAGGACAATTCATAATTTTACCTAACTTTGCAAAAAAGGGAAGGTCATGGTTACAATTATAAAAAAGGGAACAACAAAAGAAAAGATACAAGTATTGTTGACACAACAACAAGTCAACCAAGTACGGAAAAGTATTGATCTCCATAAATATTGTGGCAAGTTAAACCTTAAAGAAGATCCATTAAAGCTACAAAAAAAATGGAGAAATGAATGGGAATAGTCTTCTTCTCGATTCAAATATTAAGCATCTGCCCACGTTTTGTATTCTGTCTCCCACACAAAAGTTCAATAAATATGGAAAACAGCTTATCCCAATCCTTTCATAAATAACAAAGAAGAAAAGCAAAAGTCGGAGACAAGAAATTAAGTAAAAGATGTCAGTTAATTTCCTAATTTTACAGGCGCTTAAAATTTAATAAATGGAAGAAGACCAAAACGTACCCTGGACAATGATCCTTAGACGATTGAGCAGTGAATTATTCCGCATATTTAAAAAACGGATCAGGGAGCAGGTAAAAATTAAACTTACTATTGATGAATATGCATTGTTACTTGCAATCAACGAGAAGGGTGATAACGTGATCCAGAAAAATATGGCCGAGGCCATGGGAAAAGATCAGTCTGTTGTCCTGAAGTTAATTGATTCTCTGGAAAAGAAAAAACTGGTGAAAAGAATTATTGGTTTGAATGACAGGCGAAAAAATTTTTTGGTCATAACAAAGAAAGGAGAAGAAGTGCTGGAACAATATATGAAAATAGAACTTACCCTGATAGATGAACTTCATCAAGATATTCCCAGATCAGAAATTGAGAATTTTCGCAAAATATTATTGTTCATTCGAAATAAAGCGGAAAAAATGTAAATAACCTTAAGGATCATTAAACATCCGGATGTTTATTCTTATCAGCCTGTAATATAATAAATGAGTAGGAAAAGGATATTGGGATTAGAAAAAAACGTTTTCTTCACCGGACTGACAAGTTTTTTTACCGACACATCAACGAAAATGATTTATAGTGTGATGCCTCTTTTCCTGTTGTCTATTGGAGCATCAAAGACCTCGATATCATTGATTGAAGGAATTGCAGAAAGTACCGCATCATTATTCAAAGCTTTTTCAGGATATTGGAGTGATAAGATAGGTAAAAACAAACCGTTCCTGATAATTGGTTATGGTATTACAGCTTTGATAACTCCATTATATGCTTTAGTAAGAATTCCCGTTCAAGTTTTATTTCTTCGGTTTTTTGAACGCATTGGCAAGGGTTTAAGGACAGCTCCCAGAGACAGTTTAATTAGTGGTTCAGTTCCCCAAAATGAAACAGGTAAAAATTTTGGTTTTCATAAGGCAATGGATAATAGCGGAGCGATAATTGGTCCATTAATAGCTTTTATTTTGCTTTACTTTTTTCCTTTAAATTATTCCAACATTTTTCTTTTAGCGACCATTCCAGCAATTTTAGGTGTAATTACCATTGTCTTATTTATCAAAGAAGCAAAAGCAGACAAAAAAGAGAATAATAATAAATTCCAATTCAAACAGTTACCTAAAAAATTCTATTTCTTTCTTTTTATAATGTTTGTATTTACACTTGGTAATTCAGCTGACGCTTTGCTGTTGGTCAAAACTGCCGAAACCGGAATAGATAAGTCATATGTTCCCTTTGTATATATGATTTTTAACACTGTGTCAGTATTTCTGGCTATACCAATCGGGAAAATATCAGACAACATAGGTCGTGAAAAATTAATAATTCTTGGATTCCTTATTTATTCAGTGGTATATTTTCTATTCGGAAGATTCAATAATTTAAACATTTTTATATTTCTCTTTATACTATATGGATTCTATAGCGCTTTGACAGATAGTAGTCAAAAAGCATTAATTTCGGATATTGTAAATAAAGATTTAAAAGGAACCGGGTTTGGATTATATCATGCTGTACTTGGAATTTCACTTCTTCCTGCAAGTTTAATAGCAGGATTGCTATATGATAAGGTAAATTCAAATGCACCATTTTATTTTGGTTCTTTGATGGCATTAATTGCTACTATCTTAATGATAATATTTGCACTTACTGAAAAGAGAGATAGAAAATTACCGCTGCCCAACACAAATTTTTATCATAAAAGTCCGATGAGGGATTAAAGACGCTTTATTGGAAGAAAGCAACGTGGATTCCCCTTCTATTCTATCTATTGGCTTACCTATTTAATAATCAGATAGGTATTATATATTCAAAGAAATATAATACCTATCTGTCAGATCATCGAAAGTTACTTTATTATTAAAAATAAAATGATCAACTTATAAAATGATTGTATAAATCAATTATTTTATCTATCATTACCAGGCTTAATATTAGACAGATGGAAGAAAAACTAATCCCAAAACAGGAATTACCTTTAGGAATGATCCTTATTAACAGGATGAACCATGAAATATTTCGGGTACTTAGAAAACAGATTGGTGTTAAAGCTGAGATTAAGCTTACCGTCGAAGAATTTGCGTTGATTTATATATTAAGCAGAAAGCAGAACAAAGTGACACAGAAAAATCTGGCTGAAGCAATGGGAAAAGATAAATCAACGATTTTGAGGCTGGTAAGTTCGCTGGAGAATAAAGAATTAATCGGAAAAATGGAATGCCGGGATGATCGCAGGAAAACTTATCTGATCCTCACTAAAAAGGGGGAAAAGGTACTGGATCAATATATTGAAATTGAAACCGGCTTAATTGAAAAGCTTAAATATGGCCTGAGTAATTCGGAAGAGGATAGATTATATAAAATGATCTGCAGAATAAAAACCAATGCAGAAACCTTATAACACGCTTATACCGCACCAGACACAAATAAAGATACTTTTTTTGATATAATAATTGACTATATCGATTATACAAATGCCTAATTATTATCCAAATAAATTGATTTTATTATAGTATGAAACGACCATGAGCAAAAATTTCTCACACAGAACGATGATTATCACGGAATTGAAGCAGGTTGAACTCAAGTTCGCAAGAAAATAAGAAACACCGAATAAGAAATGAGGAACGCTAAATTACGTGTTCGGTATTCGTTATTTCTCATTAGATATTTAAAATGCTGAACATCAATAAATAAAGAAATTATAAAACAGATGAAAAACAAGAAAACAATGAGAACGATTTTTGATTACAGAGCAATGTTCTTTGCAATGGCTTTGATTCCGGGCGCCTCGTGCTCGGTTAAACAACAGGATACGGCCGGGCAGGCAAAAGAGTACCTTGTCATGGAAATAAAAGAGGACACGGCAACACTGTACAAAGAGTACCCCACCTCCCTACAGGGGATCCAAACGGTGGAGATCCGTCCTAAAGTTGCCGGGTACATTGAAGAGATCCGTGTCGATGAAGGAGCCCATGTAAAAAAGGGACAGACGCTGTTCGTACTGGATTCCAAAGATATTACTGCCACCGTGCGTTCGGCCGAAGCCCAGGTAAAAGTGGCAGAGGCGGCTATTTCGAACGCGAAGATCAACCTGGGCAAAACCAAACCGCTGGTAGAGAAGAACATTATCAGCAGTTTTGACCTTGAATCGGCCGAAGCAACGCTCCAATCGGCCGAAGCGCAGCTTGCACAAGCAAAAGCCAACCTGGCAAACGCACAGGCGAACCTGCAGTATACCATTATTTCAAGCCCTACCCAAGGCATTATCGGCAATTTTCCTTATCGGGTCGGGAGCCTGGTAAGCAGCGCCATTTCACAACCATTGACCTCCATCTCCAACACGGCCAGCATGTATGCCTATTTTTCCATGAACGAAAAGGAATTCATTTCTTTATCAAAAAACCTGGAAGGAAAAAATATACAGGAAAAACTGACCCGGATGCCCGCGGTTACGTTGATCCTGGCCGATAATACGCCTTACGAAAATCCCGGAAAAATAGAAACTGCCAGCGGTTTGGTCGATCAGCAGACCGGGGCCATCAATATACGTGCAACCTTTCCCAATAAGGACGGTCTGTTGCAAAGCGGAAGCAGCGGTAAGGTCCGGCTGCCTCAGCACATCAGCAACGCCATTCTCATTCCTCAAAAGGCTGCCTACGAATTGCAGGGAAAACAGTTTGTTTATGTCGTGGGCGAAGACAACAAGGTAAAGAATACAGAGATTGAGGTTCTGACCGGTAACCTGAAAGATTCGTACGTTGTGACCAGCGGATTAAAGGCCGGCGACCGGATCGTGATTGAAGGGATAGCCACGCTGAAAAATGATATGCCTGTTCAACCTAAACTGGCAGGAACTGACAAGCCGGAGCAAAGCAGCTCTTCAGAAAACCAGGTTAAAAACTAAATCCGAAAATCATCATGTTCAGAAAATTTATAGAACGGCCGATCCTTTCGTCGGTCATATCGATCATTATCGTGATCCTGGGAGTTCTGGGATTATTGAATCTTCCCATTGAGCAATATCCGAATATTGCCCCGCCAACGGTCATGGTCATAGCAAACTATACCGGGGCCAGCGCCGAGACAGTATTAAAGAGTGTGGTCGTCCCAATTGAAGAACAGATCAACGGGGTAGAAGGCATGACTTACATGACCTCTACGGCCAGCAATAACGGGCAGGCACAAATCACTGTCTTTTTTAAACAGGAAGTGGATCCGGATATGGCCGCGGTGAATGTACAAAACCGTGTAGCCCAGGCAAACAGCCTGCTTCCCGCGGAAGTGACCCGTGCCGGCGTGGTAACGATAAAACGTCAGTCCAGTATTTTGTTGGTTGCTTCCCTGTACAGCGAAAATACCCAGTACGATGAAACATTTGTCCAAAATTACGCCAATATCAACCTGCTCCCCCAGCTTAAACGTGTCAACGGGGTAGGCGAAGCTTACGTGTTCGGGGCAAAGGACTATTCCATGCGGATCTGGCTGAAACCGGATGTCCTGGCAGCCTACAAGCTTCAGCCTTCCGATATCACAGCGGCACTCAACGAGCAAAGCCTTGAAGCTGCCCCGGGCCGTTTCGGCGAACTCAACAACCAGTCGTATGAATATATTTTGAAATATAAAGGAAAACTGTCTACGCCCGAAGAATTTGAGAATATCATTGTTAAAGCGGATCAGGACGGGAATATTCTCCGCCTGAAAGATGTGGCCCGTGTAGAACTGGGATCAAAGAGTTATTCCGTATCAACCTTAGCAAACGGCCAACCCGGCGTCGCAATAGCCCTTTTCCAGGCAGCCGGTTCAAATGCACGGGAGGTGGTTCTGGAAGCCAGGAAGGTACTCGAAGAGGCATCCAAATCCTTTCCGGCAGGGATAACCTATTCCATCGTAAACGATACCAATGAATTCCTCGACAGTTCGATCAGCAAAGTAGCCCGAACGCTGATTGAAGCGCTGATCCTGGTGATCCTGGTCGTCTTTATTTTCCTTCAGAATTTCAGGGCTACGCTGATCCCGGCCATTTCCGTGCCGGTAGCCATTATCGGGACGTTCTTTTTCCTGAACCTTTTCGGGTTCACGATCAATATGCTGACCCTGTTTGCCTTGGTGCTGGCCATCGGTATCGTGGTAGACGATGCCATCGTGGTGGTGGAGGCCGTGCACGCCAAAATGGAACAGGGAGCGAAAAACGCACGGGAGGCATCCGTCTCGGCCATGAACGAGATTTCCGGCGCCATTGTTGCCATCACGCTGGTGATGTCGGCCGTGTTCGTGCCGGTAACCTTTATTCCCGGATCAACGGGAGTCTTTTATAACCAGTTTGGGATCACGCTGGCTGTTGCCATCATTCTTTCGGCAATCAATGCCTTAACGCTAAGCCCGGCGCTTTGCGCCATCTTCCTGAAACCACACGACGCGCAACAAGGACACAAGCAAGGGCTCAAGCAACGCTTTTACGACGCATTTAACACGGCATTTGACGCCATGACCGAAAAATACCGGAAAACCACCAGTTTCTTCCTCAACAAAAAATGGGCGGCGGCAATGGTCATTGTCGTTTTCACCCTGACACTGGGGTATTTGATGAAAACCACGCCTACCAGCTTTATTCCCGATGAAGATGTTGGGGGCTTCTTTATGGACATCAGCCTTTCGCCGTCAACTTCACTTGAAAATACAGAGAAAATAACGCAGCAAGTGGATCAGATACTGACAGGGATCCCGGAGATGTCCGGAAGTGCTACTATTAATGGCTACTCCCTGATCAGTGGTTCCGGCAGTTTCTATGGCATGGTTATCTGCAAGCTGAAACCTTTTGCCGAACGAACAGGAAAAGGACAGGACGTGAACAGCATTGTTGCCAGAATTCAAAAGCAAATAGCCGGGATTAAAGATGCCAGGATCATCACGTTTGTTCCGCCAATGGTTACCGGCTTCGGTATTTCCGGTGGTTTTGAATTCCAGTTGGAAGACAAAACCGGTGGAGACATCAAAAAATTTGAACAGACCGGCAATGAATATCTTGCCGCGCTTAACCAGCGTCCTGAAATTCAGTACGCCATCACGTCATTCAACACGAACTTTCCCCAGTATGAGGTGGAAGTTGACGCAGCCCGGGCCAAGCAGTCGGGTGTTGGCGTCAGCACGATACTTTCGGCCTTGCAGGGTTATATCGGCGGTTATTATGCATCAGACTTTAACCGCTTTGGGAAACAATTCCGCGTCATGCTCCAGGCTGAACCCGAATACCGGGGAAACACGGACGACCTGAGCCAGTTGTTCGTGCGTACATCGACCGGAGAAATGGCCCCCATTACCGAATTTATTTCGCTGAAACGCGTTTACGGGCCGGAAACCCTCAACCGCTTTAACATGTATACCTCCATCAAAGTAACCGGAGCGCCAAAACCCGGATACAGTACCGGTGATGCGATTGCCGCTATTCAGGAAGTGGCAGCAGAAAAACTTCCGACAGGCTACGGATACGAATTCTCAGGCCTGTCAAGGGAGGAAATTGCCTCCGGACGTTCATCCATGCTTATTTTTGCTCTGTGCGTGATCTTTGTTTATTTCCTGCTGGCAGCGCAATATGAAAGTTTCATCCTGCCGTTGTCGATCCTGTTCTCATTACCGGTGGGAATTGCAGGGGCATTTATTTTTGCCCGGATCATGGGCATTGAAAACAACATTTACGTGCAGATATCCCTGATCATGCTCATCGGGTTGCTGTCCAAGAATGCCATCCTGATCGTTGAATTTGCCCTGCAGCGACGTCACGGGGGCATGTCCATCATACAATCAGCTATTGAAGGAGCGGTGGCCCGTCTGCGACCGATCCTGATGACATCGATCGCCTTTATTGTCGGGTTGTTGCCGCTTGTTATCGGGGTTGGTGTCGGGGCCAACGGGAACCGTTCCATCGGTGTCGGAGCTGTTGGCGGAATGCTGATCGGTACCTTTATCGGTATCCTGGTCATCCCGGCCATGTATGTCATTTTCCAGACCCTTCAGGAAAAAGTAAAGAAACCGGAGACGGAAAGCATTTCCGATCTCAATACCCTTGAATAAAACGATACAGGAAAAACAAAACAAGATGATGAAAATGATTTCAATAAAAAATACGATAGTGGTTGCAGGACTGGCAGGTATACTGCTGTCCTGCAACACCTCCAGGCAATTCAGCCGGGAGACAGTCGACACGAAAGGCTTGTACGGCGATATCGTTACCTCCGATTCCGTGAGCATCGCGGATAAGCCGTGGCAGGAGCTGTTTACCGATCTCCACCTGCAGAACCTGATCCGGGAAGGCCTGGACAACAATCTGGATCTGCAGGTCGCGGTTCAGCGGGTGCTGGAAGCTGAGGCTTATTTTGCACAGGGAAAAGCGGCCTTCTTCCCTTCTCTGTCGGCTCAGGGTGCCTATGCCCATGTTCGCAACCCGGAAACACTTTATCCGGCCGGTCCGCGCCATGTAGACGATTACCAGCTTAACATGCAGGCCAGTTGGGAAGTGGATATCTGGGGAAAACTGAGAAGCTCCAAAAAGGCAGCCTATGCCAACCTCCTGGCCTCCGAGGCGGGAAGGAAAGCAGTCCAAACCAGCCTGGTCTCCGGCATTGCCGGCACTTACTATGGTTTGCTTGCTTTGGATGAACAACTGGAAATCACCCGGCAGACCGTTGAGAACGACAAGGAACTGGTAGAGACCATGAGTATCCTGAAAGAAAGCGGACAGGTAACCGGCGCTGCTGTTGTACAGACCGAAGCAGTTCGCTATGCCGCGGAAGTTACCCTACCCGATCAGGCACAGGCCATCCGCGAAACCGAAAACGCCCTGTGCCTGATGCTTGGGAGAACTCCGGGTAAAATTGAACGCGGTAGGCTGTCCAACCAGCAAACACCGGAACTGGTTAATACCGGGATCCCCTCACAGCTGCTAGATAACAGGCCCGATGTGATGCAGGCCGAATATGCCGTCATGAGCGCCTTTGAAATGACCCGCAATGCCCGCTCCTACTTCTATCCGGCACTGAACATCACAGCCTCGGCCGGTCTGGAAGCAGCCGACCTGGACGACCTGCTCGATGCCGACGCCTTTTTGCTGAATGTGGTCGGCGGACTCACCGCGCCCATCTTCAACAAACGGGCCAACAAAACCCGTCTCGAAGTGGCCAAAGCCCAGCAGGAAGAAGCGCTGCTGAGCTTCCGCAACGCATTACTCAATGCCGGACAGGAAGTCAACAATGCCCTCGGACAGTTTGATACATCCGACAAAAAGATCCTGCTGCGTCAGCAGCAGTTGGATGCACTCGAAAAATCGGTGTCCTATACGAAAGAACTGCTCCATTACGGTTCAGCGACCTATACTGAAGTTCTGAATGCACAGCAAAGCCTGCTGGCAGCTCAGCTTAGCAATGTCAACGACCATCTGGAAAAACTCACCTCCACCGTTTCCCTTTACCGGGCGCTTGGAGGTGGCTGGAAATAAGCAAAGCTAAATCCCGCACTCTTATCCCGAGAAAGGAGGCTATGCCCGTTTGGGCATCCTCCTTTACTTATATTAAGGTTGACCTCTCCATAAAAGCCGCGACGCCAACGAAGTCAATCGTTGAAAATTATCTTAATATTAAGATTAAAATTATAGACTTATTAAATAATTGTATAAGTCAATTAATTTTTCCATATTTACATTACTTAAAATTAAACAGATGAAGAGAATCATGCAAACGACGGGCAGGTAAACTAAAAAAGACACCTCATCCCATCTGCCGGTAAATGACGACCGAAACAATAAAACATCGGGGAAATATAAAAAGAAGCAGAAATTAACACTTTAATACCTACAACCATGAAAAGCATTACACAAAATCTTGCTCCGGCAGCAGTTAATTATGCGTTATCTAACAAAGCCCTGCGACAACTGGTAATTAAGAGGCTGGACAAGAAAATTTATAAAACGGTCATGAACGATCCCTTGCTCCATTTCGAGGAAGAAAAAAAAGATCGTTATTATTTTGTAAGTTCAGTGGTAAGACAAGTGGGCAAATGCCTTGACAACGGTTTTGTCAGTAAAGATGTCGCTCAAAGAATGATAAATGTATTTATGAGCGATTCATTTAAGGCAAATCGCGAAGCTCATTTAAATGAAGTGAAGCGCAGCTACGAGGAAAAATATGGCGAATACCCTCCTAAGTTTCTCGTGCTGTCACCCGAAAAGGCTTGCAACCTGGCATGTGTTGGCTGTTATGCCTCCTGTTCGCCCGGGAAAGGAACCCATCTCGATTTTGAGCTGACACGGAGGATTGTGAAAGAATCACACGACATTTTTGGAAGCCGGTTTATGACAATCAGCGGAGGCGAGCCACTGATGTACCACAGCCAGGGGAAAACAATCCTGGATATTTTTGAAGAATTTAATGACACTTTTTTCCTCATGTATACCAATGGCACACTGATCAGCGAAAGAATAGCCGAAAAGCTTGCTGCACTGGGCAATGTGGTTCCGCTGGTCTCTGTTGAGGGGTATGAACACGAAACCGATGAAAGGCGAGGAAAAGGTGTCTATCAAAAAATAATGGAGGCACTGGAAAATTTGCGCGAAGTGGGTGTACCTTTTGGCATATCGGTTACCGCTACAGCCAAAAACTATGAAACTTTGCTTACGGACAGCTTCTATAAGTTCTATTTCGAAGAAATCGGAGCTACCCACATGTGGCAGTTCCAACTAATGCCCATTGGCAAAGCCAAAGACTCGATGGAATTAATGATCACACCCAAGCAAAGGGTGGAACTGTATAAAAAATGGGAGCACGTAACCCGCGAGTTGAGATACCCGTTAGCCGATTTCTGGAACTCTTCTTCGCTTTGTACCGGATGCCTGGCCTATGCCCGATGGAACGGATATTTCTATATCGATTTTGACGGGAAGGTATCTCCTTGCGTTTTCGTACCCTATTATGTCGATAAAATCCAGGACATTTATGCAAAAGGAGGAGATCTTGCCGATGCCATTCAGTCAAGATTGTTTCGAAACGGCCGAAACTGGCAAAAAGAAAAGGGTTTCGGCAGGAAGGATCATCACGGCGAGTACTTATTAATGCCTTGTTCCATCCGTGACAATT
>JBDKTZ010000021.1:0-8311 GCA_039679975.1 Prolixibacteraceae bacterium | reverse complement strand
ACCTGAAGATCGCCGGATTTAGTTACAGCGGACAAAAGATGGGAGACGTCAGTCTGTTAAGCAATTGGGACCCTCCGTCTCAATCGGTGCAGTCGGAACTGATCGTCACCGACAACAACAACCAAACACTTTATGGATATGGAAGTTTTTCGCCCTACCAGGACAGTCTCGATTTTACAGTCAACCTCGATCATTTCTCACTGACAGCTCTTGATCCGGTATTAAAAAATGTCTTTGATAATGTTTTTGGGTTGGGCACCGGTGAAGTCAAAATCTATGGCCGTCCCGGAAAGGTGCTGATGCGTGGAGATGTATACGCCGAAAATGCAGGTCTTAAATTAGGATATATGCAAACATCCTATCACTTCAGCGATACCATCAGTTTTCGAGGAGATTCGCTTCAGTTCAACAATATTACGCTGAATGATTACGAGGGAAATACCGCCCTTTTCAACGGATCGATCAGGCATGATAATTTCAGTAACATGGATTATAACATGAATTGTTCTTTCCGGAAAATACTGATCATGAATACGTCAATCACAGATAACGAGCGATTCTATGGTAAAGCATATGGAAAAGGATTTCTGAAAATTACCGGACACGGGCCTGACTTGCTGCTGGATGGTTCCGCTCAAACATTATACGGAACAGCCATCAATATTTCGTTGGAATACGAAAAGCAGGCGCAGGCTTATGATTTCATTCACTTTATTCATGCAAAAAGAGAGGTAAGTACAAAACCCGAGGAATACCGGCCACCTTCGTCGGGCTCAGGTGTGACCATGAAATTCAATATTGAAACCACTCCCGAAGCACGTTTTCAGCTCATTTATAACTCGCAAATCGGCGATATGATCCGCGCACAGGGCTCAGGTAATTTACAGATCAATATTGACCCTCAGTTCAATATCGCGTTATACGGAGCCTATCAGGTAGAAGAGGGAGATTACCTGTTTACCCTTCAGAACGTGATCAACAAAAAATTTGAAATCGAACGGGGCGGTACCATCAATTGGAACGGAGATCCGTATGATGCCGACGTCAATATTAAAGCAATTTACAGACTGAGAGCTTCCCTGAATGAACTGTTTGCCAATAATGAAGAAGAAATCTATAATCAGCGGATCCCGGTACTGTGTGAAATTAATTTAAGCGATAATCTGAATAATCCGACCATTGGTTTCGGAATTGATTTTCCGTCATCTGAAGACCGAATTAAGGACGAAGTACAACAGTTTTTCAGCACGAATGAAGACATGAATAAGCAGATCTTATCTCTTCTCGTACTTGGACAATTCTACACCCCCGACTATTTAAGAGGCTCGTACGAAGCCTCCAACCCCAATCTGGTTGGGACAACAGCAAGTGAATTATTTTCAAACCAGTTAAGTAACTGGTTGTCCGAGATCAGCAATAATGTTGATGTGGGTGTCAACTACCGGCCGGGGAACCAGATCACTGACGACGAGATCCAGCTTGCGCTAAGCACCCAGATCTTCAATGACCGGGTTTCAATAAACGGGAATATCGGAAATAACGGAACCCAGGTAGCTACAGCCAATAACAGTGAAATCGTGGGTGATTTCGACCTGAATGTGAAACTGACAAATAACGGGAAACTTCAATTAAAGGCTTACAATCATTCGAACAACAATATTATTTACGAAACTTCTCCGTATACGCAAGGCATCGGGATCACCTACCGCGAAAATTACGACACATTCAACGAACTTTGGGAAAAATTTAAAAGAATATTCGGCGGGAAAAAACGTTAATAAAAAAGTCCATCTTTCGATTAGTCGTTTTACCCGCTTGGCAAAGCTCCAAATAAATTTGGGCTTTGCGCTCGCTTAATAAAAACGTTCAGTATTTTTGCGAGGTATGGTTTTTGTTAGTATATCTTGTTTTAATAATATCCTATTACAAAAGAACGACCTATGTTGAACTACATTTTTCTTCAGGTAGCAAATCCCGTGGCCGATAGTGCTGAAGCACTGGCACAAAACAGTACTTCCGACGGAATTGTCACACATTTTTTTGATCTGGCGGTGAAAGGCGGTTGGCTTATGATTCCGATTGTCGCCTTATCATTTGTAGCAGTCTTTATCTTTTTTGACCGGTACTTTGTCATAAAGCGAGCCGGCAAAATTGACGATACGCTTTTGGAGCGGGTAAAATCGTATATCCTGCAGGGAAAGATTGAAACCGCTTTGACACTGGCAAGAAATCAGGATACCCCTGCAGCACGGATGATCGAAAAAGGCATATCACGCATCGGACGCCCCATCGCTGATGTGAATTCTGCGATTGAACAGGTCGGCAATCTCGAAATCTCTAAACTTGAAAAAGGTCTCCCGGTGCTGGCCAGTGTGGCAGGAGGAGCTCCCATGCTTGGATTCCTGGGTACTGTAACCGGTATGGTTCAGGCTTTTTATGATATGGCCAATGCCGGAAACAACATCAACATTACATTGCTTTCGGCCGGAATCTATGAAGCAATGATCACCACAGTCGCCGGATTGATTGTTGGAATTACCGCATACTTTGCATACAATATCCTGGTCACCAATGTCCAAAAGGTTGTTTTCAAAATGGAAATGGCGACTTCTGAATTTCTGGATCTGTTGAATGAACCGGCAAAATAAATGATATGGCTTTAAGACAACGAAGTAAAATAGACACCTCTTTTAACATGGCCTCCATGTCAGACCTTGTTTTTCTGCTGTTAATCTTTTTTATGCTGACATCAACCTTGATCTCGCCAAATGCGTTAAAGTTATTGTTACCCGAAAGTAACAATCAAACGGCAGCAAAACCAATGACGTCAGTCTCCATAACAGCCGATCTGAAATACTACGTCAATGTGGACGGAGATCTGAAACGAGTGGCATTTCATGAGATTGAACCTGCCCTGGTTCAAAGTATCGGTCATAATCCTGAGGCCTTTATTTCATTGCACGCCGATAAATCCGTTCCCATCGAGGAAGTCTTGAAAATCATGAACATAGCGAGACGTAATGAATATAAACTGATACTTGCAACAGCTCCGGAAAAATGAGAGAATACTTGTCAGAACATAGAAATGGATTAATCGGGACATTTATTGTTCACGCTATTGTTCTGATTGTGATGGTGCTGTTCGGCTTCTTCACTCCTTTACCTTTGCCCGGAGAAGAAGGAATCGTGGTGAACTTCGGGAATTCAGAACAAGGGCTGGGGACTGAAGAACCAGCGCCTGTACAGCAGGCAAGCGAAGCCGCCCCTGCGTTGGAAGAAAAGGCCGTCCAGCCGCCACCCCCTGCGGCTCCGACTCCTTCAAAAGCGAAGGAAGAAGTGATGACCCAAAACTTCGAGAAGACAGCCGCCATTGAATCGGCCGCGGAGACAGAAGCCCGCAAAAAGAAAGAAGAACTGGAAAGACAGAAGAAGCTGGCCAAACAAAAACAACTGGAAGAACAACGCGAACGGGAGCAGCAGGCAGAAATAGCCAGACAGCAGCGTGAAGCCGAACAGAAAAAGATCGCCGAAATCAACTCCCGTGCTTCCAATGCTTTCAGCGCAACAGGGGCAGGAAACACCGCCTCGCAGAGTACGGGTCAGGGCGTAACTTTCCCGGCCGGAAACCAGGGAAATTCAACTGGCTCGCCCACGTCCGACAATTACGGACAGGGGGCAAACGGAAACGGCTCTTCGGGAAGTGGTCCTTCATTCTCCTTGTCGGGAAGAAGCGCCTTGTCTTTGCCAAAACCTGCCTATCCCGGCAACGAAGAAGGTATTGTAGTCGTTTCAGTAACAGTTGATAAGTATGGTAAGGTGACCAATGCTGAAGCGGGAGTTCAGGGAACCAATACCTACAATACAGCCCTTATTCAGGCCGCCAAAGAAGCTGCCTTAAAAGCCCGCTTCAACGCCGACCCCAACGCGGCAGCATTTCAAAAAGGAACAATCACCTACCGGTTCGTACTCGACTAGCGAAGAAGTATCGAGTCGTGAGATCGGAATACTCAGATCAGATTCACTACTCACGACTAACGACTTCCTCACGGATTAAACATATCAGGCGTAAAATAACCAAGGATTGCATTGGCCATCTGGATCTGCTCCTTTGCACCGGGCCAGGAAGGATCCAGTTCCAGCACCCGTTGAAACTGATTAATGGCTTTTCCCCACTCCTGCTTCCGGTAATGAATTTGTCCCATCCGGAAATGAAGTCCGGCATTTTCCGGGCTTTCAGCCAGCACTTCGCCCGTCAGCCTGTCGGCTTCCTGTAAATTTCCTTCCTGTATCAGCCGGTCTATTTTTTCAAATTCATCCATAACGTGATTTCTCGGGCCGAAAAATACGAAGAATAGTAGCAAGTAGCAAGACAGAAGAACCAAGATTCAGAAGTCAGGATTTAAGAAGGAAGACAGACAGTCGGATATTCTGATATTCAGACAATAAGACAGATTTTCAGACAACCAGATGTCAGTCTTAGGATCCGGTAATCTGAGAATCCGAGAATCCCGTTTCCATTCTCCTCTATGCTCTATGCCCCATGCGCTGTGCTCTGTGCCTTCTTCCCGTTTCCGGTTTCCGGTTTCCGGTCTCCGTTACCGCTTTTCAAACCGCCGCTTCAGCAGTTCAAACGGTATCGTTGTGTTGGGATTAAAGTTGTCTGATTCCATATAGCGGATCACCGACCGGAGCAGTTGCACGTTTTCCGGGCTGTGGTCCAGCAAGTTCATCGACGAAAACAGCAGCTTCCCCTCTCCCGCTTTCACTTCAAACAGGTTCGTCAGATTCCTGTTTTTATAAAAATTATCGATCACGCGCACCAAAGGTATCACATTCAGCCCATTTATATCCAGCGTCTTTGATTGCTTGCACAGATTCCACCATTGCCAGTTCGAGTGGAATTCGGTCGGGAACAACCTGAAGACAGGATGTCCGGGATCAACCAGCAATCCCATGGTTCCCGGCTGCTCGGAAAAGTGAACGGGGCTCCAGAATACGGGCACAAATTTACCCTCCAGTCCGGCGAGATGTTCCGGGGCAGGCGTAAGCAATACCTTTCTGCCTTCGGTGAGTGCTTTTTCGGCTTCGTCAAAGGAAGCAGTAACCAGCACCTTTCCTGTTTGCGTAACTTTCTCTTCAGGATACACCCATACCGGCCATTGATTCACATAAGCTGTGCCTTCAACCGAGAGCCGGATGGTCAGCGATGCGGCGTCCTTTATCGCGCTCAGGGGGATCACGGCCTTTGTCAGCCGGCTGGTCCCGCCATTGGGAATATCGGTTGTGAACGTCTCTGCATGAATCGTCTGCCCTGTGCGGGTAAGCAGCTCCAGCCTGAGTTCGCCGCCTTTCATTTCCCTGTAGTAATTGGCAATGCCAAGCTCCAGCTTCAGGCTGTCCGAATTGCGGTAAACAGCTTTGTCCATCCAGATCAGGGGTACCATTTCAGAACAAAATTCACTGAACTCGTCCGGCTCAATAATTCCTTTTGATTCCCGGAACGCGTTGAGCAACCCGACCAGAGCTGTTCCCTGACCCGGGAAATCCTGCAACTGGAGAAGCTGGAAGCCGCTGACACCATCGGTTTTCAGCGCCCGTTCAATTTCCTCCTTATAAAGCAAAGCGGCCAGTTTTCCACTGGCCATCAGATAGTCACCGGCCAGGTGCAGCAAACCTTTTTGTTCCAGGTCACGCTTGACCGCCTTAAAGTTGAGCGGATCGAGTACTCCGGTATAGCGGTCAATTTCTTTTAAATCGGGGAAAACTGAATATTGCCCGATCTCGTGTGTGATAAGCGGAACCTGCAGATGCTCAACAGCTTTTGTATAATCGGTATTGAAATTCGGATATTCCGCATCAAACACGCCTTGTCCCCTCACCCACCCGCTGTCGGTGTATTGCGTGATCAGGAAGTCGTCGACCGGCTCGGGGGATTTACCGTGCCCTTCCTCAAAGGTGAACGAACTTGTCGAATACAGGTGGCGGCTATCCTGTTTTTTCAATTCGTTTACCAGCCGGTGAAGCCTCGGAAAGTCGCCCTGCAGTTCATTTCCCATCGTCATCAGGCAGAAAGAAGGATGATTGCCGTACTCCTGCACAATGCGCCGGGCTTCCGATTCAATAAAGCGGGCCGAAGCTTCATCCTCCCCGAAAGCCGTATTCCAGTTAGGCAGCTCCACCTGAAGGTAAAAGCCCGCCTGGTCGGCTGCTTCAAATGCAGCACGCGGCGGACACCAGGAATGAAAGCGAAGGTGATTCAGTCCATACGACCGGGCAGTTCTGAAAATGTTCAGCCATTCTTCTGTGCTAACCGGAGGGTGACCCGTGAGCGGGAAAATGGCACATTCCAGGTTGCCGCGCAGAAAGAGCCGCCTCCCGTTCAGCATCAGTTTTTGCCCTTCCGATTCGAGCGTGCGGAAGCCAAAAACATCAACCGATCCGGCCAGCGTCTTTCCTTTGCAGAGCAGCGTCGTCGAGAGCTCATACAACTCCGGCGAAAATTCATCCCAATCGCCTGCGGCTTTTTTCAGTTCGATGGCATATTCGCCCTTCGGATCCCGGTCAAATTCAGCTTCTGCGAGAAGTACACCCTGCTCTCCGGACCGGACTGTCAGCCTGACCCGGTCATGGTCAATATTTTCACCGGCAATGACTGCCCTCACTTTCCGTCTGTCTGCACCCGCAAAAATCCGGACTCGGGCTGAGCCAGCCTCGGTAAACCGGATGCCGAAATCACCCAGGATGCCGTTCCACATGATCTGTGTCTCGTTGGTGTAGGCATGCGCCATATCATTCCGGTTCAGTTCAAACTGTTTTGAGTTGTCAATGCAGATCAGTAACCGGTGCCTTCCGGGCGACAGGAACGGGCTCAGGTCATAACGATGCGGTACAGAGAGGGAATTCTCCGTGCCAACCTTCCGCCCGTCCACGTAAACGGTCGACTCCCAAAGCACGCGCTCAAGTGTCAGCTCCGCTTTTTTACCCGCTGCGTTGCGGGGAATGTCAACCGTTTTCCGGTACCAGGCCTTACCGATATAGCTGTGCTTTCGCTGCAAATGCAGCATGGCCTCCCGCTTCATCTCCGGCACCATCGCCGGCGGCGTTCCGATTTCCGACTCGTCGAGTGTTCCCGGCAGCTCCACGCTCAGGTTAAAATCGAGCTGTGATCTGTCAACTCCGGCCGAATCGAGGCAAAGCTCCCATTCTCCTGATAATGGAATAGAACGATTCTCAATTTGTCCCCAAACAGTCAGACATAAAACAAATGCAAGCGACGTAAAAAATGATACTAACTTCATGACAAAATTCTCATTTCCTTTTTATTACTGCAAACCTCTCCCGTTCCTGCCAGGATTCTTTTTTCTTTCTAAGCGCAAGGGGCTCGGAGATGGTTTCAATTTTTTTTGTACTCGTTTTGGGCCTTATTGCAATTGAAGGCAAAGGGTCACCACGGAACGTCCGGGTATCGCGATTTCATCAACATCCATAACTGATTTTTGCAGGTTTACACTTTCAGATGTTGTATAGGTATCGGCTGTATTTTTCGCCAGTTTAATACCCTTGCCCAAATTACCGATTGTCAGTTTCTTCTCTTTTGTCGAGTAATTTACAAAAACCAATACCAGTTCTCCGCTGCTCCTGTTTTTATAGGCAGAGAACATCAGGTTTTTGGCTTGTTCTTCATCGGTTTTCGGCAATGCGAAGCCAGCTTTTACCCGCACCATTCCCGGCCTGATAAAGCGGGAATAGTTTCCAAGTGCCCATAGTAATTTCGATTCTCTGTAAAACCCGTCGTGTTTGAGTGTTTCGGCATCAGGATGACCCGGTCCGTTTATGCCGCTGTTGCCGTTATCGAGAAAAACAAGCCCGTCTTTGTAGTTATACTCCGACAGCGCCGTCCACCACTGCCACGATCGGGCATTCGCCAGGGTCATATCAAAATGGATGACCCGTGCCACATACAAAGCAGTATTAATGGTCAGGTCCCTGTTCCACCCGCCTCCAATATCATCGGTATTCTCAAGGATGCAAAACTCCGATTGCCAGAAGCCTGGCGTTCCGGGCGCCGATGCCAGCTTTGCGCCCAGTTGCTGACGGGTATTGATCAGCTTCTGATTTGGGAAAGTCGTGAAATAGCTGTGCCCCGAAATCAGATTAGCCACATTGGGCAGGCCTGCAATTGAGTTGGCCGAACCTGGTTTGAAAAACTCATCGATCTGATGATCCCTTCCGGCCTTGTTCCCGGCATACAGGAAATCGAGCGAGCCGGCTTCGCCAATCACAACCTGCGTGTTCAGACTCTTCTCCTTCA
>JBDKTZ010000216.1:0-4988 GCA_039679975.1 Prolixibacteraceae bacterium | reverse complement strand
GGACGGTGATGCTTAACCAGAATGCCTTTGGCGAAAAACGGATTGAGTATGCCGTTTCTGTCAAAGACCCGGCGCTGACCATCATGGCCGACGAAAACCTGATTTCGCAGGTGCTGAACAATCTGGTAAAAAATGCGGCCGAAGCCCTCGGTGAAGGCGAGGGCGGGAGAATTGAGCTGACCGCCGTCAGAAATCAAAAGAATCAGGTTGAAATTTCGGTGAAAGACAATGGCCCCGGGATTCCGCCCGCGATTATTAACGAAATCTTTGTTCCCTTTTTCACAACACGTACAAACGGCAACGGAATCGGTCTGAGCCTGAGCCGGCAAATTATGCGCCTCCATGGCGGAAGCCTGAAAGTCCATTCCGTGCCGGATAAAGAAACAGTATTCACAATGACATTTTAAAGACTGTCCGGACCGGGCATGACAAATAGTAGGATCAGGTAAAAGATCACCATCAGCGGATTAAAAATGGTCAGTGCGACAAATGCCAGACGTACGATGAGGGGATCAAGCTCCGGATTAATATATTCCGAAATGCCGCCACAGATGCCGGCAATGATGCGGTCTTTTGATTTTTTTAAACGTTTCATACGGAAATGGTTATATGGTTAAAAGATTACAGGATGGCGAATTTGTGAGATTTTCGACTCTTTTCCCTTTCACCCTGATGCCTTTGCACCGTTTCTTATAAATTTAACGATAAGTTTGTGCCGATACTTTTAATGCCTTCGGCGTCGTCCATTAAAAAGTCGCCATAAAAAGAGATCAGGAAGCACAATCCTTCATGGTTCCCGTTCTTTATAAATACATGAAACTCTGAAGCTTTCTTCTTGTTTCCGAGCATCCGGATCTCAACACCATTGTCGCCGTCGTCGCCGGTTACCAACTGTTTATATGAGCCCGGAAGCATATCGGCCAACTCCTTTAAAAATTCTTCGCTATCCAGTTTGCCTTTCGCCGGATTGTACGACAACAACCTGATTTCATGCAAGTCGCCTTTAATCTCCTTCCCTTCGTCTTCAAGATTAATATCGAAGGCATCTTTCATATCTTTCGTAAAAGCAAAGTAGGTGACCCCAGGCTTGTTTTTGAATGTATCGAATATCTGATCAGCTTTACTTTGGGCATACGCTCCTGAAGCGCCAAAAGCCATACATAGGAATATGATGTAAGCAATCGTTTTCATTTTTGTCTCTGTTTTCTTTTAAATCGCTGCCGGTTATTTTCTTTCGGGCTCTTTTTCTCCGGCAGGTTTCTTTTCCTGTAGCCCCAGGTCGGTCATTTCCCAGTATTTTCCCACCATATCACCATCCCAGGTATTAGACACATTTTCGATATCATAAATAATCGTTTCCATTTTATTGGCCAGGTAAATTGATTTTCCCCGGGGAACTTTCACGGTAATATCGACTTCCTGATCCAGCCAGCGCTGATTATCCCTGATGGTATAATAAGGATTAAACCGGATAATGGAATCATTCTGTGTAAAATTATAAATGATGTCTTCCACGTTATTTTTTGCCGCGTCCTGATTACTTCCCCTCGATTTTTTCCGGATCAGGATCAAGAATTCATTGCTGCTGCTTTCTTCCACATCAAGGCGTGGCTCTCCAATCAGCAACGGTTTGTCCCCATCGGTAACCAACCTCATTCGTCTCAAGTCGAATTGGTAGCGGGACGATCTGTCAGCATACGGATTATCTCCAAGTTCAAGATACAACGTTTTGCAATTCTGACAATTGATAACCTGGTTTTGTGTAATCGTCGTTTCCTTATTATAATCCTTGATCTGACTCACAACAACAACGACTGCTGTAACCAGAGCGACCATCCAAACGGCCAGTGAACTCAGAAAAATAAGCTTACTGTTCGATTTAAAACGGAACACCATTTTTGTCCCGGCATACAGGATGCCCAGCAAAGGAATTCCTATAAGAAGTGCAATGGCAACCAACAGGATGGTCATTGACCCCGGAGCAATAAAGAAATTGACGATCTCCGGCATATTGAATTCAGGTCCCAAACCGCTGATCCACGGGGCAGAATGAAAAACAGATTGCCCGACCACCATGGAGGTGATAAACCCGATTAAGCCCAGAAAAGCCAGAAGAATCAGAAATGCACCTGCCACAATGACAACAATCCGCAGTATTACCTTTAGGACATTATAAGTCACATCACCGAAACGCCCTACCTGTTCGCGCCCTTTTTCGTAGGTATTTGAACTTCTGAATCGTTTATAACTTTCTTTTACCTCCTTCACTTCTTCTTTTATCGACTTTTCAATATTCGACACGGTAGGCTCCTGTCCGCGCATTTCCAGCTTTTCGGCAGTGGTTTTAGCCTTTGGAACAGCAATCCAAAGAACGATGTAGAACAAGAGAAAAATTCCGTAGATCCAGAAAAGAATAAAGAATATGATTCTCAGCACAACAGGATCGATATTGAAATAGGCTCCCAATCCTGAACATACGCCTCCCAGCACCCGGTGATCAGGATCACGGTACATCCTCCGCTTAACCTTTCCTCCTGCCGACGGAGGCGGAGTCGACGATACAGGCTCTTCGGCTTCTTCTTCCTGTTCAATAAAATCTTCGGGCTTACCCATCCGGGCCATCACTTCTTCCACCCAGACTTCAAGAATAACATCTTTACCCTCAGCTTCCATCTTTTTGGAGAAGAGTTCTGCAATACGCGCTTCAATGTCCTGAAGAATCTCCCGGCCGTCCGAGTCAGAACCAAAATGCCCCGTCAGCATCTGCAGATAGTCACGAAGCTTCTCATAGGCATCCTCCTCAATGTGGAAGACGCTCCCGCTTATATTAATAGTGAATGTCTTTTTCATATTTGAGTCAATGTGTTTTGCTTTGTTAACTTTTAAATTTTTCTGGATTTAATTGCAGCAACTGCTTCTACAAGTTCGTTCCACGAATCACCAAGTTCATGAAGGAATTCCTTTCCCTCATCGGTCAGCTCATAGTATTTTCGCGGCGGCCCCTGTGTTGACTCTTCCCAGCGATAGCCCAGCAGGCCGTCGTTTTTCAGGCGTGTCAGCAAAGGGTAAAGTGTTCCTTCCACGATGATCATTTTAGAGTACTTTAACTCGTCGATGATATCACTCGCATAAAGGGGCTTCCCATCCAGAACCAGCAAAATGCAATATTCCAGAACCCCTTTCCGCATCTGTGCTTTTGTATTTTCAATCTTCATATCTTTCCCTTTTAGTTCCTTATATTTCAGCACCCGCGCACCGGACAAATCAATATCTCCAGTACCGATCGTCGATCATCCATGCTTCTATCTCCAGTTCCGGTTCCTTCTCCCTGCTGAAACGACTGCTAAAATAATTATCATTTGTCATCCATGGCTCAATTTCGAGCGGCTTATCCTGTTCAGCTTTCAGTAAACTCTTGTAAGCACCAAAATACAGGTCATCTGTCATCCAGGCTTCTACTTCCAGAGTTTTGTCCATAGCCGGTTCAATACGAAAGGTGGCCGTTTCGGAAGGAGCCGGGGCTTTACGCTCTGCGTTAACTGTTTCGTTTTTCGTACCTGCCTCGGATGCATTCACCATCAAAATAGCTGTCTTCCCAAAACTGTTATAGGTCAGGAGTTGTTTCCATAGCCCCTGAGCGCTTACAGTAAAGCTCAATAAAACAACACTGACAATCACGGCCCCGCTTCTTAAAAAAACTTTTCCTAACCGAATACTTTTGTTTCCCTTTTTAAAATTAATTGTTTTCATAGTTTTAATCCCTTTCTGTTTGTTTAATTGTTTTCATTTTTTAAAAATCATTTTTGTCGGGCCAGCTGAGCTTCACTCGTCCTGGTTTAACAGAAATGATCATTGACTTTGAGAACTGCTTTTTGTTTCTGTTTAATTGTTTCATTTTTCCCCTCATGACTTCGAGGACTATTTACTTTCTGTTTATATGCAATAAGACGCTCGGTTTTCAATTTCGTTGCATCTCATATAGAACTTTCTTTTATCTACTTCTATTTTTAACATGGAAGAATGTATTGCAAATATATAAACATTATCTGGTACTATGCAACACATAGTACTATTTTTTTTAAATTATTTTTACTATTTTCGATATATCGCTGTTAAACAATGAATTAATAATGGGCATTATCTTATGTGTTTTTGAAAATCGAATAGCGCATAAAACATAATAACCAAAGAACACGATGAAGCAGGAAAAAAAGGGAGGATAAAAAGAGTTTTGCAGAAAAAGGAGATTTCATAAAAAAAATGAAGATCTAATATTTACCCGGACCACGACAAATCAATCAGAAATAAGTTTTAAACAAATATTAATGTAATTTTAATCGATATAAAGGAATTGTTCAATTCATTTGCAGAAACTTGGAAAAAAGTTTAGGCTCCAAATTATGAATTCCATTCTATCATTATGAAAAAAATGTTCATCTTTATGGCAAGTCTGGTTCTGTTACTGCTTACCATACCTAAAAGTTACGGACAATTAACTACTGCAGCCATTAAAGGACAGGTAATTGACACAAGCAAACAGAGTCTTCCGGGTGCAAGTGTTGCGCTGGTGCACGAGTCAACCGGAACACGATACGGAACTACTACAAATGCAGCTGGTGTTTATAATCTTTCCAACCTGAATCCCGGCGGACCATATACATTGATTATTTCCTTTATTGGGTTCAACAATTTTGAGCAAAAGAACTTACACCTCACCCTGGGGCAAACCCTCCAGTTAAACGCCGTACTTTCGGAAAGTACTGAAGAACTGGAAGAGGTGGTCGTGTCTGGCGTCAGGGGGGTATTCGATGGAAACACTACCGGATCAAAAACAACCGTCTCCAACGAACGAATCAATACCATTCCCTCCATCAGCAGGGGCATCAGCGATATGGCCAGGTTAACGCCGCAGGCAAAAGTGAATCAATATGGCGGCCTCGAGATCGCCGGTCAAAACAGCCGGTATAATTCCTTCACGATTGACGGAG
>JBDKTZ010000231.1:0-2055 GCA_039679975.1 Prolixibacteraceae bacterium | reverse complement strand
CGCAACGGGAATATCCAGGTGCTGTCGGACGATGGCTTGCTAAAACCTCACGACGGCCAATTTCTGTATCCCGGATTGCTGGTTCCTGATCTTTCCTACCGGACGATGGCGTTTAAAAAAATCAGGGATATCGATTCTTATCAGGGCCAGTTTGTCTATCTTGACGATGTTGCCGTGTTGAGTAATGCCTGGGCCGGCAAGCTGTTTTCAAAACATGGAACATTTCGTTCCAGCCGTTTTGTAGTAGGAAAAGATTACTCATTCATGGTCTCCGACGGTAAAGTACTGAGATACGTGAAGGACTCCGGAACCCTCTGGCAGGGGAATTTCCCCGAACCCGTGAGAGCAGTGACATATTCAGCGCAAAAGGAATTATTCTGGGTCCTATCGGATCAGTCGCTGTTCAGCTTTTCACCTCGCAACAGAAAAATAAAAAAGGTCTTTAAAGGGAGTGGCTTTACTTCATTTGATATGGACGAGGATGGAAATAAGGCTATCATCGGTACAAAAGACGGGTATCTGGAAGTGAATGTCAACACCCGGACGGGTACCCGTTTTAACAGACTTCCGGTTCCTGAAATCACAGTTATAAAAGTGATCAATGGCTCGGTCTGGTTTGGTTCGCCGGAAGGAGCTTTTATGCTTCGGAAGGACGGAAAATTCAACTATTACAATGGCGAACGGTGGCTTCCGGGTAACCAGGTCGTCGATATTGCAGGGGGGCCTGACGGCTCAGTTTTAGTTTTAACGGATAAGGGGCTCGGGCAGATTTGTTTCCAGCGGATGACCCTGGCCGATAAAGCAGCGTTTTACGACAAACAGGTCAGACAGCGCCATATCCGGAACGGATTTAATGCGTCGCTTGAAGGAATGAAACACGGAGACCTGGCGACCGGATACTTAAGCGATTCGGACAATGATGGTCTGTGGACTTCCATGTATCTGGGTGCCGAGATTTTTCGTTATGCAGTTACCCGTTCAGAGGAAGCGCTGCAAAACTGCATGGAGTCGCTCGATGCGATGGAACGCCTGTATACGATCAATTCGAACGACATCGGTTTCCCGGCCCGCTCATTTGAGCGCGGCGGAAATAAAAAGGCTTTGTCTGATCCTGAGCGTTGGCGTTCTGCAGAAGACCGGGAGTGGGACTGGAAAGCCACTACAAGCAGTGACGAAGCTATTGGTCATATATTTGCGTTGGGAGCCATGGCCGAGTTAATAGACAATGCGCCCATGAAACAAAGGGCTGTTTATTTGATCGATATTCTCATGCAACACATTGTTGACCATGACATGTACTTAGTCGATTACGATGGCAAACCAACAACCTGGGGACGATGGAATCCGGAATATGTCAATGCCCGGCCCGTCATGGTCGGCGACCGGAAAATCAATGCCTCCAACATTACGGCAATGCTCCAGACCGCCTATCATTTTACCGGAAAAGAAGTTTACAAAGATAAAGCCTTCGAACTTATGCATCAACACGGCTATTTTGAAAATCTGATGCGCCCGATGAAGGAAATCGGTCAGGCTCCGGCTGATGCCGACGAACTGAGCCGCAGTCTTTCGGAAGGATGGAATCATTCGGATGATGAAATGTATTTTCTGGGTTACTGGGGGCTGTACCGGTATGCCTTTAACGATACCCTGAAAACCGGCTATCGGGAAGCGATTATTGATCATTGGGAGGCTGAACGCCCTGAGAAAGAAGGAGCCTGGAACATTTTTACGGCCCTCGTGAGCGATCAGTTCGATCTGGAAGAAGCTATCTGGTACCTGCAGGAGCATCCGATGGATCTGATCAACTGGGACATTCAAAACAGCCATCGCAAGGATATTGAATTTACTGAAGGAAATTTCAGAGGTCAGACGATTACTGAAGTGCTTCCTCCCGATGAACGTCCGGTTCAACGTCATAATGCCAATATGTTCCGTCTCGACCGAACAGGCGGTAACGGAACCGGCGAACACAGCGCCGGCGATATCTGGTTGCTGCCTTACTGGATGGGACGTTATCTGGGCGTGATCGGCGAACCGGCAACGGAATGCCGG
>JBDKTZ010000491.1:0-7491 GCA_039679975.1 Prolixibacteraceae bacterium | reverse complement strand
GAATATCAGAACGGCATTGTCAGGAACATGGGGAATTGAGTATCTTCCGTCTGAGTTGGTAATAGTTCCCGTAGTTGTACCCTTAAGCACAACTGTTACTCCGGGTAATGGTTGTCCTGACTGATCCGTTACTTTCCCTGTGATACCCTGTGGCCGGATCTGTTCCGGCGATTCGCCTGAAAGCACTATTTTATTATCAATCACTTTGTAGGTGGTATTCGTGCCATCAAAAATATCCCGGAGAACTTCTTCAATATTCTTATTTTCTGCCTTTAAAGAAATAATTCTTTCTATATCAATAACTTTAGAGCTGAACAAAAAGCGAAAATCGCTTTTTTCTTCAATGGTTCGAAGTACATTCATTACAGAGACATTTTCCATGTCCAGGTTGATCCTTTTGTCCTGAGAAAAGGAATTTACGGCTTGTAGCTGGAACAACCCACTAAATAACAGAATAACGATTAAACGCATAACTCGCATTGTTTTTTTGAAGGCATATTTACCCCATGCCCCATACGCATTATTTTTTTTCATAATTTTGAAATGTTTGTAGGGATTTAATTACATTAACTCTACACAAAACAATCAGGGGTAGCGGACGAGGCATCCCCTGATTTCTTATTTGAAATCGTTTATTTCAGTTGTAACACCACCTTTCTGTTTAAAAATTCACCATTGTCTGATTGAATGCGTTTCTCCATTGAAAAATGCATGGGGATAGCCAGTTCCATCAATTCCAGCAAATTCTCTATCGGTTCATTGGAAATCTTCCCATAGAAAGTATAGTCAAGCAATTTATCGTCTTCAACATCAATATCGATATGATAGAAACGCTCAATCTTGGGGATCATTTGACGAAGAGGCTCATTATTAAATTGAATAGTGCCGTCGATCCAGCCAAACAAAGAAGAAGGATCGACCGATTTCACGATTATTTTATCTGAACTTTTTTGATAACTCAATATTTCTCCGGGCTTCATGATCAATTTTTTAGTTAATGATTTGCCCGTAATACTCACGGATCCCGATTGCAGGGCGACTTCCGCAAAATCTTCTCCCGGATAACTATAAACATTAAAACGAGTTCCCAGTACACCTACCGTAAACTGACTTGTGCTTACTTCAAATGGCTTGCCATTTTGCCTGACAACGTTGAAAAAAGCTTCACCCCGGAGGTCGATCCGCCGGGATTTATCATCCATAACTACACGAATAGATGAACCGCAATTGAGCCACCCGTTTGAACCATCAGGCAAAAAGAAACGGGTACGTACTCCATCGGGCGATTCAATCACCATATTTTGTTGAGTTGAAAGAATTTTCTGAGGATACAACCAAACAGATGCAATAACGACAGTAAGAATGAAAATAGCAGCTATTGATGAGTAACGGACGATTGACCTTTGCAAGGATTTTCGCCTGTTTTCCTTTTGCTGGTTGATCTTATAATACACTTCGTAGAAGCTGTTCATGTATATGGATGTATCAAAGCTTTCTTTGTCTTCTGATTCATTCCACAGCAGCCATGCAGCTTTTTCCGAATCATTCGTGGTATCGCTTTCTTCGAAAGCTTTAGCCGTTTGCAAATGCTTCGAAAAACTAATTATCTGATTTTCTTCGCGCGAATTCATCTTCTTTTCTAATTTCCATGCAGTAAGATGGTTCAAAAATAAAAAGTCCCAACGCGACGAGATTTTTTTTTAACGCTTATAGAAAAGAAAAAAGAATAAGAGTTGAGCCATACCTTTTTGCCGGGCTTCATTCCTTAATTGGGCCATCGCCAAGCTCAGATGGTTCTTTACCGTTTTTTCAGTAATATTCAGATAAACGGCTATTTCGCTAATGGTTAGCCCTTCCTTTTTGTTCAGAATAAAAATATTTTGACGCTGTGCGGGGAGTGTTTCAATGAGTCGATCTACGGCTTTCAGAACAAGCTTATAATCTGCCTGTTCCAGTTCCGGACTTTCAGCCTTTAGATATTCAAGTGCAATCCGTTGCTTATATTTGTCTTCTCGATTTTTTCGGATAAAGGTTTCTTTTATTGTACGATATGCTATTTGGAAAAGGTAACTTTTTAATGAGTCACTGGAATAAATACTTTCTTTGTGCTTCCAAAGCTTTAGAAATACATCCTGAATAATTTCTTCTGCATCCTCATTTGTATGAAAGTAACTTCGTGCAAAACGAAATAATTGGCCACTGTACAGTCTGAATATCGTTTCGAAAGCAGAAGTGTCTCCCTTTTTCAGATCAGCGATCAATTGACCTTCGTGTTTATCGTTTTGCTTCATTGAATACCGAATAGATAATACAAATAAAGCAAATTTTAGGTGAATGATATATCCTGTTTTCCTGTTTCTCTTTCCTTCTATTAACCCGCCTTTAGAAAAACGCTCAGTAAATAAACAACCTCATTTAAAATTCCTTCATTTCAGACATTACATGAATTGATCGTTGTCATCCAAACAGTAATTATTTCTTTTTTACAAAAAAAACAAAAAATATTTGCATTTTAAAGCATATGATCTTTATATTTGTATCGATCAATTGCTCTTAACTAGTATGCCAAGACCAAAAAGAATAAGAAAAGTAAATAATCCTCCTCATTTTAAGGGATTCAGGCCTATGGGGGTGGTAAGCGAGGGACAGCCTGTTGTCCTCAATTATGAAGAATATGAATCGATCCGGTTAAGTGATTATGAGCTTATGGGGCAGGTTGAAGCGGCAAAAATCATGGAAATCTCCCGTCCCACCTTTGCTCGCATTTATGAAAGCGCCCGCAGGAAAGTAGCGCAAGCCTTTATCAATGGAAGCCCGATTGTTTTTGAAGGGGGCAAGGTTTACTTTAACAGTGACTGGTATTCATGTAGTCGTTGCGGATGCTGGTTTAACCACCCGCTGAAAGATCAGCAAGTAACCGGTTGTGCGCTCTGCGGTTCGCCCGATATAAGACAATGCTCTGAAAATGGGGATGATGCCGAAGGGAAAGATGTCTTTGTATGCCTGCGATGTGGGAAAAAGCGAAAGGATGCTCCGGATAATTGTTCGGAAGTATTATGTCCTGACTGCAACACGCCGATGGTCAAAAAAGGAATTTTAACTTAAATACTTGTGTCTTGATACTTGTGTCTTGATACTTGTGTCTTGATACTTGATACTAAAATATATGAAAATAGCGATCACATCAACAGGAAATGCATTGACATCCAAACTGGACAGCCGGTTTGGAAGGTGTTCTTACTTTGTCATTTATGACACGGAAACGAAATCGGTCGAGTTCATTCCCAATCCAAATAAGGATCATGTGGAAGGAGCCGGACCGGCTTCTGTTCAACTGGTTGCTTCGAAAGGAGTAAAAAAGGTGGTTTCCGGAGAATTCGGAGCAAAGGTGAAGGCCGTATTTGACCAGCTTCAGATCCAACTGATCGTACTACCAGATCCTGAGAAAGAGATAAATGACATTATTGGGTTACTTGACGGTAAAAATTAGAAACGGAGGTTATTATGTCAGGATTAAACAGAAAAGGCCCTGAAGAACAGGGCCCAATGACCGGAAGGAAAATGGGAAATTGCAATCCCGGAAACAGAGGAAAGGCAGCTCAGGAAAATCCACAAAACCAAATGCCTTCCTCTCAGCCAGGTCAAGGGAGAGGCTTGGGAAAAGGACGGGGTTTAAGGAAAGGCTTCAGATCGGGAGGAGGGTTTCGCTCCGGAGGAAATTGATAAGCCTTTTAACAGGCCGTACCTGGGATCCGGGTACGGCTTTCGCTAATGAATTAAATTAATCTTGGTACTTGATACTAAATAATATATGAAACATTTATTTGCAATTCCTTTGGAAAATGGCCGATTATGTCAGCATTTTGGACATTGTCAGCAGTTTGCTTTAATTGACGTAGAAAATGGGGCAGTTACAAATGAGACATGGGTCACCCCACCTCCCCATGAACCAGGCTTACTTCCGGCATGGCTGGCAGAAAAAGGAGTTACGGAAGTGATTGCGGGGGGCATGGGGCAAAGAGCGGTTAATCTGTTCAATGCACAAAACATTCTGGTTCATGTAGGGGCTCAGCCTAAAAGCCCGAAAGAACTGGTTTCCGATTGGTTGCAGCAATCACTGGTAACCGGGACGAACGCTTGCGACCATTAACAAGAAGGAAAAAGTGATCTCAGATTACAGATGCTTTTTTTGTTTTGCCCGCGTTTTTGAAAAGATGACCGAAAAACTGGTGCTTCCGGTAAAGGAGAAGGAACAACTGACCAGCGAGATGTTTGCCCTGTTCAATACAGGTAAAAACAGCTTTTCAGTTCCGGCATTATCCAGAAATTTACATGCTTTGTTCAAAAAATACAGTGGGAATACTGATCCGTATAAATTAATCAAGCGGCAAAGCAATGATCAGGTTTTAAGCATGTACGCCAATCTGAAGAAGATGACAACCGATGCGGAGAATCCCTTTGACACAGCTCTGCGCCTTGCTATTGCAGGCAACATTATTGATTATGGGATTTCCGACAATTTTGATCTGGTGGATACAATTGAAAAAGTCCTGAATACTGATTTTGCAATTGATCATGCTGCTGAGTTAAAACAAGCCGTCTCAAAAGCAAAAACAGTTCTTTATCTGGGCGATAATGCCGGTAAAATTGTTTTCGATAAACTGCTTATTGAAACCATGATGCATCCCAATATCTGGTATGCGGTCCGGGGAGCTCCGGTTATTAACGATGTAACGATCGAAGACGCCCGTTATGTTCATATGGATGATGTCGCCGACATCATTGAAAATGGGTATGATGCTCCTTCAACGATCCTTGAACACTGTTCCAAACAATTTAATGATCTTTATGTCCAGGCTGATATCATTATCTCTAAAGGGCAGGGAAATCTCGAGGCTTTGATTGAAAAGACAAACAAAAGGATCTTCTTTCTATTGATGGTCAAATGCGATGTTATTGCGAATGTTCTTGGGGTAAGTAAAGGCGACTTTGTTGTGGCTGAAAATAAACGTGAAAGATGAAGATAGCGATTGCAAGCGGAAAGGGAGGAACAGGAAAGACTTTTGTGGCAACCAACCTGTTTTGGGTTGCACAAGAATCACGTATGCCGGTAACTTTGGTTGACTGTGATGCAGAGGAACCGAATGTTGCTGAATTCGTTTCAGGGGAGGAGCAATCTACCCGCGAGGTATTTCAGCAGGTGCCGGTTATTGATCCTGAAAAATGCACCTTCTGCGGAAAATGTTTTGAATATTGTAACTATCATGCCATCGTATTCTTACCGCAAAATAATTTCATACAGGTCATACCCGATTTATGTCATGATTGCGGAGCATGCGCTTATGCCTGCAAAGCAGGAGCCATTGCGGAGGAGCCAAAGCTTCTGGGAAATATTAAAGCTTTTTCTGTCAATGAACATGCCCTGCTTATTGAAAGCCGTTCTGAAGTAGGTGTATATTCCCCTGTAGCGATCATAAAAAGGGCAATAAAAGAAGCAGACCACCGGAACCTGACATTAATGGATTCGCCCCCTGGAATATCCTGCCCTTTCATTGCAACGATCGATCAGGCTGATTTCGTGATCCTGGTCACCGAACCGACACCGTTCGGGCTGCACGATCTTAAATTATCCGTTACAACTATCCAGCAACTGGGAAAGTCTTTTGGGGTGGTGATTAACCGGGCGGGATTAGGAAATCATGAGATGTATGACTGGTTGGAGAGAAATAAAATCCCCCTCCTGCTGGAAATCCCTTTCGATAAAGAAATTGCCCGGATCTATTCAGAAGGAAAGATTTTGGCGAAGGAAAATTCCGCCTATCAGGAAATATTTTGGAACCTGTTAAAACGAATAACGCATTATATGTCATGGTCGAACTAGCAATTCTAAGCGGAAAGGGAGGTACAGGGAAAACCAGTATAAGCGCTGCATTTGCAACGCTTGGATCGGAGGTGATTGTTGCCGACTGTGACGTGGATGCCGCCAACCTGCACCTGGTTCTGCAACCTGATCAGGATTTTCAGGAACGTTTTGTCACAGGGGTAAAGGCCGTTATTGAACAGGATTTATGCCCCAACTGTGGTTTATGCATCGATTATTGCCGGTTCGATGCGATTTCATATCATAACGGTCGGGTCACGATATCCGAAACTTCGTGTGACGGATGTAAACTCTGTTCCCGCATATGTCCTTCCCGGGCGATCAGAATGATCGAAAGTGATAAAAGCTTTTGGTATTCAGGAAGCTTTCGGAACGGATTTATGGTTCATGCCCGCCTGGCTCCCGGAGAAGAAAATTCGGGCAAATTGGTCAATGTAGTGCGGGAGCAGGCACGGAAATTCTCTTCCATGACCGGCCTTGGAACAATTATTATTGATGGTCCCCCGGGAACCGGCTGCCCGGCAATTTCTTCGCTGACCGGCACGAACAAAGCACTCATTGTAACAGAGCCGACCCGGTCAGGGTTTCACGACCTGAAGCGGATCCTCGAACTAACCTGCGGATTTAAAATCCCATCGTTTGTGGTCATCAACAAATATGATCTGAACAGGAATATGACCAGAGAAATTGAGGACTGGTGCTTGCAAATGAACATACCGGTGATCGGGAGAATCCCCTTTGATGCTAACGTTGTTGAGGCAATGCTTCACTGCAAAAGTATTGCGGAATGGGCTCCCGAATCGGACGCAGCAAAAGAGATCGCCTCTGTTTACCGTCAAGTTTTCCAAACCTGCACGAATTTAATGAACCATTAACCGAAATATTGCCGGACAGTGAATTTCCCGATTGTATTATATGGTTCTCCCGTTCTTCGTCAGATTTCATATGACGTTCACCCGGAAGACCTGCCCGATCAGATCTCAAAAAACATGTTTGAAACGCTCAAGCGCGAAAAGGGTTTAGGACTGGCAGGACCACAAGTCAGCCTCGCAAAGAAAGTCTTTATCGTAGATACCACTCCTCTCACGGAGGAGTATCCTCCAGCCAAAAAGATTGAACAGGTCTACCTTAACCCTCAGATTTTGGACATAGATGACGAACAGGTGGTCTATAACGAAGGATGCCTGAGCATTCCGGAAATATACAAGGATCTGTACCGGCCTGCTAAAATCAGGGTCAGGTATCAGGATTTATCATTCAACACCATTGAAGAAGAACTCGACGGAATGCCGGCACGCATCTTCCAGCACGAATATGATCATCTGGAAGGTATTCTTTTCATAGATAAATTATCAGCACTGCAGCGAAAACTACTATCAGGAAAACTCAAAAAAATAAGAAAAAGAAGATGACCGAAAAGAATGTATCTAAATCGATGCCTTTTGAAAAAATAAAACTGCCCAACATCAATAACATGATCGTTGTGGCTTCGGGTAAAGGCGGAGTCGGGAAATCGACCGTTGCGGCAGGACTGGCTTTATCGCTTGCGCTTGAAGGTTATTCCGTCGGGCTGATGGATGCCGATCTTTACGGCCCTTCCATTCCAACGC
>JBDKTZ010000364.1:0-1898 GCA_039679975.1 Prolixibacteraceae bacterium | reverse complement strand
GGCCGTGCTTCAATCGACTATAATGTTTCGAAATCATCAGACCAAACGACTCTCACACTTGCTACACGTGCCATTTACGATCAATACTATTCAACTGATCAATCATGGAGCCAGGACGTTAACATGGATTTAATGCTGAACTTCAATAAGCGGTATCATGATTTCAATATCATTGCCAATGGAGGTATTTCCCGTTACCAGCCCAAAAGTGAAGGGCTCAGTGCCAAGACTGTAGGAGGTTTTACGATTCCGGGACTGGCAATTCTAAGGAACAGCGCCCAAAATATAACAGCATCTGAGTCCTATTCCACCCAACGGCTTAACTCTGTTCTGGGAAATGCAAGTATTGGGTTTCGTGACTATGTGTTTGTTGAATTAACCGGTCGTAATGACTGGTCTTCCACTCTGCCTAAGGATAGCTGGTCGTATTTCTATCCATCTGTTAGTATGTCAGGGATATTTTCCGAGATGTTTGAGTTACCTGAAGCGATATCTTTTTTGAAGGGGCGTGCATCGTGGGCCCGGGTAGGGAGTGCAACAAGTCCTTATCAGTTGAAAAATGAATATAGTATCGGAGCAATCCCTAATTACGGGACGGAAGCAACCCCGAATTCATCTTTCCCGATTACGAATTTGAAACCGCAAATGATGGAGTCAACAGAAGGTGGCATTGAAATGCGTATGTTCGACAATCGTTTGGGATTGGATGTGACTTACTATGATGCTCAGACAACAAACCAAATTTTGTCTGTTCAAACGGCTCTTTCGTCCGGTTACAAAAACGCTTTAATTAATGCAGGGAAAGTGGTTTCCAAAGGTTGGGAGATTACGTTGACGGGGACTCCTGTACAAACGAAAAACTGGGAATGGACAACCACTCTGAACTGGGGTAAGAATAAGTCTGAATGCGTAGAATTGGTTGAAGGTGTCAATTACAAGGATATGGGTTCAACCCGTAATGTGTATGTTCGGTGTATGCCCGGGCATCAATTTGGTGAGATCGTAGGAGATGCTTATTCCCGTGACGAGAACGGCAGCAAACTGATCGGTGATAATGGGATGCCCATTAAAGACCCATTGAAGATTGTGGGTAATATATCTCCTGACTGGACTGGCTCGTTTATGAGCAGCCTGAAATGGAAAAGCTTTAATCTTCGCGCTTTGGTCGATATAAAGAGTGGTGGTGACTTCCTTTCCTTTACTGATGTTTATGCATGTTATGCAGGCACTTCAGCAAAAACATTAAACCGTGAAAATGGTATCGTTGTCGATGGGATTGTTAAATCTACAGGTGTAGTCAATACCACGAATGTGGCGTTGCAAGATTACTATACCAACATTTGTGGCAGTAATGGTTACTATCCTCTTGCAGAAGAATTTATGCGTGACGCCTCTTTTGTTAAGATGCGTCAGCTTTCGTTGTCCTACAGCCTTCCTAAAAAGCTTTATCTGAATCTTCCGGTAAACCAAATTAAACTGTCGGTGGTCGGAAGTAACTTGTTCTATTTTTGGAAAGCCGCTGATGTGAACCCGGAAGGATCTTATTCAACCAATGACGAAGGTCAGGCTTTTGAATACTGTTCATTGCCTCCAACTCGTTCTTTCGGGTTCTCTGTTAATGTTAACTTTTAAAATTCCGATCCGATGAAAAAAGTATATAAGACAATCATCTTCGCCATTTCTTTGTCATTATTTATTGGTTGTACAAATGATTTCGAAGAATTAAATACAAGTAAATTCACCACAAATAATGTAAATCCGGGATACTTACTGTTTAAATCCATACAAAATGGATTGTTTCAATGCAGTACTTATTCCTATGAATTAGGCGATCAGTTGCATACCGACTTATTTGCACAATACTATGGGAATGCACAAAGTTCGTTTACCACCGACCG
>JBDKTZ010000300.1:0-9926 GCA_039679975.1 Prolixibacteraceae bacterium | reverse complement strand
GTGTCAATGATCTCCTGCTTGCTGCGGGTCAGATCAAATTCCTCTTCCGGGAGCAAATCAAACAGTTCGAGTTCTTCGGCAAAGCCAAGCATGGCCCAGGCCAGGCCGCGGGTCCAGGTTGAAAAACCAGTGTATCCCTGCTGGGAGTTGGGACAGCGGAAATTCCCGTCATTGGGATTGAAAACCGATTCGTGCGCTGTGCGTCCCCATGTGTCATAGCTGTCACGGCCCTCTCCGTAATAGACCGAATATTTTGCTGTTGAGATCACGTGCTGCAGCGCCCTGCCCAGCAGAGAAATCCGAAGGTCGTTTTCTCCCGGCAAATAATGCCCCAATAAATGAGCGATCATCAGTATCCGGCACGAACGGATGGTATCCACAAAAAGTGAGTGAGGCCCGTTAAAGGAATAGATAAAGCCACCATCCCGGGTCGTACTCCAGCGATCGGCCTGAACGGCCCCCGAGGCTTTAAGAGCCAATTCATAAAAACTCTTCTCCCACTTGTTAAAGGGTATTTTTCCTTCCTTCATCAGTCGGTGGAGGTTACCATAGGTACTCAGATTATTAAATCCGTGATCGTGAACACCGGTATGACTCACATGCGGTGCCATTCGCGAAAGCGTGTTTTCTCGTCCGATGGTCAGGAAGCGTTCGTTGCCCGTCGCATCAAACTGAATGATGGACGATCCGTACTGAAATCCCTGCGTCCATTCCGTCCAGCCCCGGGTGGAGTAAATACCGTTCACCGTAAACACAGGAGCACCGCCCGCCGGATTGAATTCAGATTCAATTTTCAGGATCTTTTCTCCCGATAATTTCCAGAAATCATCCAGTTTGCCGACCAGATCGCCTGTTTTTATCAGATTATTGACAATCATTTAGTTAGTCAGTTAAAAAGAAAACGTAGCGTACACCTTAACATCGTTCAAATATAAGACAGATTTCTCTTTGAAAGCTTGTACGAACTTAAAAATTCATCTTTCCTGAATTTCTGTTTTTGGGTCTGACCAGTTATTATTGTGTGATTAATGATGTGCGAAGATTATTTCTGGTTAAATTAAAAATAAATAAACGGAAGTTGTTTCAAAAGCTTTTGATGCTTTTTAATAAAAAATATATGCGCTTAGTAATTTAAAGTATTTTCAAATATTTTTCATTTATTTTTTATTTTATCTTTGCGGTTTATCAGATCTTTTGTAGTTTCATTCCCTATTCATCCCTTAAATGAGCAAAAATGGCAGCCAAAACAGTCACATCCGATGCCTTGAAAAGATCGCCCAGTTCCAAAACCTATATCATAATTGCTGCTTTCTTTTCACTTTTTGCCCTGGTCGGGTTTGCCTATTATGGCGTGCCGTTCTTCTATGATTTCATGGTCCGGGATTTCGGATTTTCAAGGGCAGAGGTGACTTCCGGGAATGCAGTGGGCAAATTACTTGTTGCGCCGCTTTTTGGATTTTTGGCCGGATGGCTGATCGATAAGTATGGCCCCAGGCGATTAATGATGCTCGGAGCCGTGTTGATGGGAGTGGCGCTGATGGGATTGAGTCATTCTGAAAGCTTATGGATGTTTTATATGTTTTATGTACTCAATGCCCTGGGCTATGTCTTTGGAGGCCCCCTGCCTTGTCAGGTGTTGATTTCCAGATGGTTTGATAGGAATAGGGGGAAGGCGATGGGCATTGCCTATCTGGGTATTGGTCTTGGAGGCGCCATTGTTCCGGTGCTGGCTACCAATCTTGAAGGTCATTTGGGCTGGAAATATGCACTGATGGTGTTAGGTACCCTGGTGATTGTCATTGCTTTTCCGATGTCGTATTTTATTAAAGATCCTTCACGAAAAAAAGATCAGAAAAAGGTTGCCGTTCGCCCCGATGCTCCGACAATCCCGATCAGCGATATTTTGAAAAATCCGAATTTTTACCTGCTGGCCTTTGGCAGTATGTGCGCCATCGGGGTGGTAGGTGGCATGGGTCAGCATTTGAAGCTTTATCTGAGGGACCTTGAATTCACGCAGGCTCAGGCGGCAAACATCATGTCCATCGTATTGTTATCAAGCCTGATCGGACGTGTGGCCATGGGCTGGTTGTCCGATTTGATCAATCGGAAATATGTGATGATTCTGATCTATTTAATTGTGGCGACAGCTATCCTCCTGTTGTTTCTGCCTACGTTTCCGGGAAAGATCTATGTTTTTGCTGTGATTTTCGGGATCGGGCTTGGCGGTGACTATATGATTATTCCTTTAATGGCCGGAGATCTGTTTGGCGTTAGAGCTTTGGGGCGTACCATGGGGATTATTCTGGTGGCCGACGGCGTGGCAGAGTCCGTATTCCCGGTGTTGGTGGGCCTGCTATACAATGAAGAGGCCAAAAGTTATTCGGTCGGATTCGGCGTTTTAATTTGTGTGGCTCTGGCTGGCGTCGTGATTGTCTCCTTCCTGCCTAAAAATAATGCGCCAGAAAACCTGCAGAGCACCGGAGTACATTCCTAAAACTTGAACAATGCAAGCTCGTGATGTGATTTTACTTACCCGGAAACTACTTTCGTTAAATACGATCAATCCACCGGGAAACGAAAAGCCGGCTGCCCTGACTGCCGGAAGATTGCTGGAGGAAAACGGTTTTTATGTTCGTTACATCCCTTTTGAAACCGATCGGCTTCAGGTAATAGCCGAAAAAGGGTGCGACGATACCAGTTTCCCGGTCGTTTTCACCGGTCACTTTGATACTGTTCCCCTGGGAGCAAAGGCATGGTCGGTTGATCCGTTTGCAGGAGAGATAAACGGAGACAGGCTGTTTGGAAGGGGAGCGTCAGATATGAAGGGAGGATTAGCCGCAATGATCATTGCCGCGATCTGCGCCTTTAAGGAAGGAAGCCCGGCGGGGGGTGTGCGTCTGGTCTTAACGGCCGGAGAGGAGCTGGGCTGTCACGGGGCGAAAGGCCTGTTGGAAAACAAGGTAGACTTAGGCAAGGCGAGAGGGATTATTGTCGGAGAGCCTACATCCAATGTCCCGGCCATCGGGCACAAAGGCGGGTTGTACTTAAATCTGACCGCTACCGGAATTACGGCTCATTCGTCAATGCCTCATCTGGGCGAAAATGCCATCTATAAGATCGCCCGTGCTATTTTGAAAGCAGAACGGTTCGATTTCGGTGTTGAGGCCGATCCGCTGCTGGGAATGCCAACCATCAATGTCGGAAAGGTATCCGGAGGGATGAATATTAACTCGGTTCCTGATCGTGCGGGTTTTACGATCGATGCCCGGACCACGGCAAAAGTCGATCATCAGATACTGCTTAAACAACTTCAGCAGGAATTGGGTAATGGAATTTCAATTGACGTACTCGTCAATTTAAAAGCCGTTTCAAATAATGAGAATGACCACTTTGTCCGTAGTGTATACGATGCCTGCGGAATAGGACAGAATTCGGACGGGTATCCAAAAGCGCTGCCTTATCTGACTGACGGCTCGGTATTGCAACCGTTATTAGGCGGAGCGCCGACCGTTATTCTGGGCCCGGGTGAACCTGAAATGGCACATCAGACCGACGAGTTTTGTTATGTGTCAAAGCTGAAAGAAGCAATGAAAATTTATAAGAAAATCATTCTAAACGATGCAAATCAGTATGACAGAGTATCCTGAGAAAATAGCGACGGAGGAGCAACTGGAGGAGCTTTTATCGCGCCCTTCACCCGAACTTGTTGAGCTTTTCAGACAGTTGGACGGCGATCTGATCTTTCTGGGCATTGCCGGAAAAATCGGCCCCTCATTGGCGCATATGGCCAGGCGGGCCTGTGACGAGGCAGGCGTGAGAAAAAGGATTATCGGCGTTTCCCGTTTCCGGGATGAAGCAGAAAGAAGACAGATTGAAGGCTTTGGTATTGAAACCATTGCGGGTGATCTGCTGGACCGGGATTTCATCGCCACCCTGCCAAAGGTGAAGAACGTTTTTTTTCTGGCCGGCATGAAGTTCGGCTCGATGGAAAATCTTTCGATGACCTGGGCCGTGAACACTTATATGCCGGCTTTGGTTGCCGAACATTTCCGTGAATCGAGGATCGTTGCCTTTTCGACCGGTTGTGTATACCCGCTTGTGCCGATCGGGTCGGGAGGATCACTGGAGACCGACATTCCTTTGCCGGTGGGTGAATATGCCCAGTCGTGCCTGGGCCGCGAACGGCTGTTTGAGTACGGCGCCAAAAAGTATGGTACTCCGGTGGCGCTTGTTCGCTTAAATTATGCGGTGGAGCTTCGGTATGGCGTGTTGGTCGACATTGCCGCCAAAGTCAGAAACCGCCAGGATGTCGATCTGTCGATGGGCTATTTCAATGTCATCTGGCAAGGTGATGCGAACGATGTGGTGCTTCGGGCATTGGAACATGCCGGCAGTCCGGCGATGATCCTGAACATTACCGGACCGGAGACGCTTTCGGTAAGGGAAATTGCGAAGAAGTTTGCAAAGCATTTTGGAGTGGAGGCTAAACTGACCGGAGAAGAGGCCATAACTGCGCTGCTGAGCAATTCAAAAAAGGCTTATGGCTTATACGGAGAACCCCGGACGCCGATTGACAAAGTCATCGGGTGGATCGCAGCCTGGATCAAGGAGGAGCAGCGGCTGCTGGGAAAACCTACCCATTTTGAAGTCCGCGACGGAAAATATTAGAAAAACTGATAGCAATGAATAAAAACGAATTACCTCAGGATGTTCGGGCGGCGCTGCAAAAGGGCGTGGTCATTCCGGCGCTTCCATTGGCATTAGACCGGAACCGGAAGCTGGACGAACGCCGCCAGCGCGCCCTCATGCGCTATTATCTGAACGCCGGTGCAGGAGGCGTGGCGGTGGCTGTTCATACCACCCAGTTTGAGATCCGGCTCCCTGAATTCAGCCTGTACAGCCCGGTTCTGCAAATTGCCCGGGAAGAATTTGACCGGGTCGCCAAAGAGACCGGCAAACCGGTTATCCGGATTGCCGGCGTAATTGGAAAAACAGAACAGGCGGTCAGCGAAGCCCGCCTTGCAGCCAGTAAAGGATATCATGCCGTGCTGCTGAGCGTGGCCGCCCTGAAAAATGCCACCAATAGCGAACTTCTTCACCATTGCCGCGCGGTAGCAGAAGTGATCCCTGTGATCGGCTTTTACCTGCAGCCGGCGGTTGGGGGGAGAAAGCTGGACGTTGATTTCTGGCGCGCCTTTGCGGCTATTGAGAACGTCATTGCCATTAAAATGGCGCCTTTCAACCGGTATCAGACCCTGGATGTAGTCAGGGGAGTTGCCGAATCGGGAAGGGCTGAGGAAATCGCACTTTATACCGGGAACGACGACAATATCCTGGTTGACCTGCTCACCAAATATCAGTTTGTGGTTGACGGCAAAATTGTGAAAAAACGTATCGTTGGCGGATTATTGGGTCACTGGGCTGTCTGGACGCGATCGGCCGTTAGGCTGCTTGAGGAAGTACGCATGGGGCGATTTGATCATGACCTTCAGAAAGCGCTGACGCTTGCCGTTCAAATTACAGACAGCAATGCGGCATTTTTTGACGTGGCCCATAACTTCGCGGGTTGCATCACCGGACTCCACGAAGTGCTTAGAAGGCAGGGACTGCTGGAGGGTATATGGACACTGAATGAAGATGAAATGCTCTCACCCGGGCAAAAAGAAGAGATCGACCGGGTGTATGCCGCCTATCCTCACTTAAACGACGACGCCTTTGTGGCAGAGAACGTGGATAAATGGTTGTCGTAACCCACATCAAAAAATGATGCCTTCCCGGCATCATTTTTTGATTGCATGGGATAAACCACAGGCACGGGAGTACATTCCGGTAACGCTCTGAATATGGCTTTCAACAAGGTCCCGGGGATCTGTTGTAATCGATCCGTCACTGACCTGATGAAACTGGACCGGCATAAACTGACTGAGGAGAGAGACGGGTATTTTGTTTGTCCTCAGGTTCTCATATAGCTTATTTTTTGCCAGATGGAGTTCAGTCATGGGCCAGTAGTATCTTAACCGGTCAGAGAAGCTGTACTTTCGTTTTAGTGAACGCTGTCTTTTGTTCCCCTGATAATATTTTTCCCAATACATGGGCTCTTTGATCATCGCATTTTCAAGCGTTTCCCTCAGCCGGGACAGGTTCATATTTCTTTTTCCCATGATCTCAGTTTCCATTGCTGCCAGGGCAAAAAGAGCTTCCCTGTAGGCAAAAGTCAGCCAGGGACCAACCTTCAGGATGCAGAAATGATCTTCGACGAGTTCCTTCAGTCCGGTTTCTGTCTGATAATCGGTTGAATGGGCCTCGAAAACCAGACGATCATATTTCAAGATCGTTTGACTAAGGCGTTTGGCTTTTTCTCTCGTATAGCAGAAAACCCGATCATCGCCAAATTCCACGCCGGGCTGTACCACGGCGGCGATCACACGCTCCCATGCCTCATTTAAACCCGCTGAGGTCATCGATCGCCTGATGATCTCAATTGTTTGGGCCGCATCTTCAGGGGTTGTCGGAACAACTTCATTTTCTTCTTCGCGAGCACCTCCCGGAACAGGAACTTCCGTTCCAATGACATAGACCGGCTTTGGGCCATCCGGCCTGTATTTCTTCCAGGCATCCTCGGCGACTCTGCAAAGGGCGACTGTCCTTTCAGCTACAATTTCATTTGACAACGGTTTTCTCCTGTCGCCCGGATCGTCCGAGCAGAACATGCTGGCATCGATGTGAATTTTGAGATATCCTTCTTTTACATATTCTTCAATTAATGTTTTTGCATTGGTCATGGCCTTTTCGGCCGGAAGTGACTGCCATGCATTAGGTCCCAGGTGATCTCCTCCCGGAAGGATTAACTCTTTTGGAAAACCGATCTTTTCTGCAATTTGATTGATATATCTGATAAAATTAGCCGGTTTCATACCCGTATAGCCTCCGAACTGGTCGACCTGATTGGATGTTGACTCAATGAGCAGTACCGTTTCGTCGGTTTTCGCCTGTTTAAAACAGGCTTCCAATACATCCGCATTCGCGGTGCAGACCGCATATATTCCTTTGGCTGATCCATTCCGGTTATCAGCAATTGTTTCAAGAAGAATGTCTTTTGCAAGTTTCACGTTAGCAATTGTTTTTGAATGGTCGTATGGAATTTATATGTTGCTGAAAATTATTATCAGATACTCGGGCGTCGCCGAGCACCATGCTCGTTTCATATCGGAGTTGGCTTGAAAAACAGCTCATTCGCTTTCCCTGTGATAGATTTTTACGCCCTGCACAACTCTGCTGATTGAACCTCGCCTGGAAGGAGAATCGGGTGAAAGAGCCAGGTTTAGTGATTTGTAAAATCCGATAATCTGCGCGGGAAGGATATAAAAAACCGACAAGAATTCTTCCGGAATATCATCCATGAAGTCGGGGAAACGAATGGCGATATCGAACCGGAACTTCGTTTCATCATATCCGTTTCCAATGGCAATCGTTTTTTCCCCCGCTGCTGTTTCATTAACAGATTTTATAAGATCCAGCTCATAGGGCCGTGCGTATGCATTGCTTGTGAGCAGGTATACGACAACGGTCGAATTATTGACTACAGCCTTTGGTCCATGCCTGAATCCAAGGAAAGAATCGAATTTGCAGATAATCTTTCCGTCCGACAGTTCCTGTACCTTTAAATGAGACTCGTGTGCAACTCCGAAAAGGGGACCCGATCCTAAAAAAACCATGCGTTCAAACCTGAAGTCGGCCGCTTTCTTTAGACTCGAAAGCTGCTCTGTTAAAATATACGTTCCTAAGCTGCTTATCTTTGATATCATGGAGTCCAGTTGCTCAATGCTTTTGATGTTCAGAATGAGCAAACCTGCCAGGAGCATGGATGAGAACGAACTGGTCATGGCCAGGGACTGGTCATTAGTTTCTTCAGGTAAAAGAAAAACATAAGAATTCCCGTTAGCGGTCATTCTGGCAAGTTTGCCATGGGCATTGCATGTTATATTTAGTTCATAAAGCTTCTCACAATGTTTATGGGCAAGTTCAACAGCCGCCACACTTTCAGGGCTGTCTCCTGAACGTGCGAATGAAATTAGCAGGGTTGGCCGGTTGCCGGAGAAGTAATTTTCAGGGTGGGTGATAATTTCAGTGGTGCCAACAGCCTTACACGAAACATTCCACATTTTCTGAAAAGGTCCGGCAAGCACCTCACCGATAAACGCAGACGTTCCGGCTCCTGTCAATATTACTTCCATGTTGTCATTTTCAAAAACTCCGTTTATGAATTTCAAAACCTGATTTTTTTCCTCAGCTAACTTTAAATAAGTTTTTTTCCATAATGCCGGTTGGCTGGTAATTTCCTTTGCGGTATAAAATCCCCCAATTTTTTTCAAATCTTCAACATCAAAATCCAGGTGTTTCATATAATTTATACTTTTTGTTTCAACACAAAAGTATATATTTTCATTTTCTTTTCAAAATAAAATTATAAAGTTTCGAAATGTTATTTTATTGCTCATTGATTAATAATGACCATTGTTTTGTTTTTTTGAAAGCAAATAATTACTAATCAGATTTTAATGAAATCTGCTCTCGTGTATGGATGGTAAATGCCTTTTGTGAAAATTTAATGGAATCAATAAACTGAAAGGGAAGTCACAAATAAATACTGTTCTGAAAATGCCCGCTCTTATAAATCCGATCAGGATTCCGTAAGAACAGACTTTTCAGAACAGTCACTTTTTTCGGTTTTGTTTACAAAGGAGTGAGTTAAACCACAATTACTTCAACGCCGCTTTTTTCCAGGCGGACTTTATCTTCTTCTTTAATCCCTGAATCGGTAATGACGGTATTCACGATCGATATCGGCCCGATAAAGGCAAAGCGCCTTCGGTTAAATTTACGTGAGTCGGCCACTACAATCACCTTTTTTGCAATTTTGATCATGATCTGATTTAAATGGGCCTCTTCTGAATCGGGTGTTGACAATCCGTGAGAGGTGTCAAAGCCATCGGCTCCCAAAAATAATTTATCACAATAAAATTTTTCGAAATTTTCGTCAGCAAGTACGCCAACAAGGGACAACGATTTCTTACGCAGGGATCCGCCAGGCATGAAGATATTAAAGCCTTCATATTCAGCCAGTATGTTGGCAATATTAAGCGCGTTTGTGATAATGGTCAGATTCGAGAACCTCTCCAGGTTTTTTGCAATTTCGGTTGTAGTGGTGCCCGAGTCTAAAACAACTGTGTCGCCGTCTTCGATCAGGTTTACTGCAGCGAGGGCTATTCGTTGTTTTTCTTTAAAAAATTCCTTCTGATTACCGGGACCCGGTTGGTCGATCTCCATCCGGTTAAATTTAATTTTTATAGCACCACCCCGGGCGCGGATCAGCATATTCTGTTTTTCGAGATGGGTAAGGTCATTTCGGATCGTGACTTCACTGATGTCGAACATTTTTGCTAATTCACTCACAGAAACCTGCCCTTTTTGTTCGAGTTCCTCCAGAATTCCGGCTCTTCTGGAAACTGTAGACTTGGAATGAGACCTTTTCATTTCTTAATTTTTGTATACGGGTTAATTTAAAAGATAGCGTTTTATTATGACAAAAATAAGGAAATAATGGTAATAATGACAGATCCGTTTAAATAAAGCTGTTTCACATGCTTGTTTTTAAATGATCTTCTTTAGAACGGGATCCCATTCCACCCGCCGTCTTTCAATATACGACTTATGTGCCATCAGGACGGTAATACCTTCTTCATAGGCTTTTTCAATATCGTCGCTTGGCGTTCCCCCGTTGCGGATGCAATTGATCCATTCCCGGATATGCAGATGGGTCACGTCGACCGGCCGACCGTTTATAAAAGTATCTGTCAGTCCCCGTGAAGCATAATACTTTTCGGTGGCGGAAGTCACGGCGTCGATTTCGCCTGATCCGGGCATTA
>JBDKTZ010000581.1:0-4403 GCA_039679975.1 Prolixibacteraceae bacterium | reverse complement strand
CGGAACCAGTAGTTGGCAAATTCATACCAACGAGCAAAGGGTATCAAATTTTATGGTGATGGCATATGCGGAAGGAATTTGATCATGACTTTTAGTCGCCTTTAATCATCTATGTACTTCCGGATTTGGTCGGGGTTAATTCCCGTGTACTCTGCGAATTCGTCGATGGTGACAAACTGTTCCCGGGTTTTGTTCAGCTTTTGCCTTAATTTGCGGAGCAGTCGTCTGGCGGCGCTTTCGTTTCGTCCAGTGATCCATTGTACATCGCTTGTGTAGATGCAAATTCGCTTTTTCAGCATGTTCCCTTTTCCTTTTTTGGGTTTCTTCCCCAGCGGCATCCGGACTAAAAGATACCCCTGAGTGCCTTTATAGTGCCTTTATGGTGGCTTTATAGTGGCTTTATAGTGCCTTTATCTCGCCTTTATCGTTGATCTTTCTATGACCTTTCCTAAAATAACTATACAGTTTTGGGAATAATTACTGAAGTAGCTATACACAACTTTACGGTTTTGGGATAGACTACGATGAAGATTGGTGAAAGGTTACAGGGCAGAGAGCGAGAGCAAAAAGTATGGGGGATAGCGGAAGCCGGAGACTGGAAGAAGTTTATTTTCGGGCGATTTGTTTATTTTCGGTTAATTCGTATAAAAACGTACATTATGATCATTTAGGAACATCGTCATTTGCGTAATCCTGACTGTTTCCAGTAAATTTGTGTATTAACCAATAAATTATTTTATTATGGCAAAACAAGAAGGTTTGGTGAAGTTTAGGGGGACAATCGAAGATGTTTCCTTTTACAAGACGAAGCGTGGCTATTTAGCCAGAAAGCATGGCGGCATTGAAAAAGGGCGGATTGAAAGCGATCCGGTTTTTCAGCGCACGCGTGAGAACGGGGCCGAGTTTGGCCGTGCAGGTATAGCGGGACAGATTTTGCGTAAAGCGTTTAAGTCATTGTTAGAAAAGAATGCTGATCGGGAGGTTGTTTCGCGATTGACGAAGGAGATGATGAAGGTTGTACATTCGGACAAGGCCAGTCGCAGGGGAGAGCGTAACGTGAGCGACGGGGATCTGAGTCTTCTTCAGGGTTTTGAGTTTAACCTGAATGCGCAAATGAACACTGTGTTGTTTGTTCCGTACAGGGCATCGATTGACCGGTCAACTGGGGAAGGTGAAGTGACGATCCCCGCTTTGGTTCCGGAAGGAGATATCGAATTGCCTCAAGGGGCGACGCATTACAAATTCATTTCGGCGGGAGCCGAGATTGATTTTGTGAGCGGTGACTTCAAGATGGTGAGGTCGATGAGTCCGGAGATCGAGATCGGCCCGGAGGAGCAGCCGGCAGTGACGTTGACCAATGCCTTGCCGGCGGCCAGCACCCTCCCTCTGTTCCTGGTACTTGGTATTGAATTCTACCAGCAGGTAAATGGTGTGTTTTACCCGTTGAAAGGTGAGTCGCACAATTCGCTGACGTTAGTCTCTGTTAGTCTTCCGGTTGCCGGCTAAAATGAAGCGCTATGACAATTTATGAAAGGGCGAAAGCGCCAAAACCGAGGTTTTTCAGGATTTTAAGAACCATTGGGTTGGCGCTTGCGGCAGCGGGAGCAGCAATAATTGCTGCTCCGGTAAGTTTGCCGGCAGGGATATCTGCGTTGGGTGGTTATCTTGCCTTAGGGGGCGCAGTGCTGACGGCAGTGAGTCAGGTGACAGTTGAGCAGGAAGAGCAGAGAGGACGGAAATGAACGCTGTCGGGTATTCCCGGGAAGAGTTGCTTCATCGGGAGTGATTAAAAAAAGGCTCCGAAAGGAGTCTTTTTTGTTAATTTATGCTAAATAAGGCTGTTCAAAAAGTTTTTGGAATAATTATTGTTACTGATCATAAAAACCAGATTATTCACTAATACTGATTATCCATGCCAATACAAGTTGTAACACCAGCGGACCTAAATGGATTAAAAGAAGAGCTCATTGCGGAATTCGGGAAACTTCTGAAGGAACAGTCGGGCGCTTTGAATGATCAGTGGATCAAGTCGGCAGAAGTAATGCGGATTTTACATATTTCACGGGGGACCCTGCAGCATTTAAGAAAAAGCCGTGTTTTGCCTTTCACCAAGATTGGGGGAACTATTTATTATGAGCGCATCGATGTTATCGGTCTGCTGAAGGCCGGAAAAACCGGAGGCAGGAAGAAAGGAGCTTACGATTCTTCTCACCTCTGCAAGGCATAATAAATTCAGTGACAGCATTGTTCCACGCAGTGATAGTGAATGTTTGTCTCAACTGCCGTGCTGTCCTGCCTGATCTTCTCCAAATCTTCCAATCCCTCGCTGATGGCTATCTTATTGAGGTCGAACAGGACCTTTTGAAGGTTTCCGGACTTCATCAGGGAATTTCTGAAGTTCTTTCACCTTCTCATTGCACTTTTTCCGGTGAATCCTGTCCCAGATATATGTTTGTATAAACGAGCATGGGGAGGAGTTTGCAGAGTTCTTTCCTGTTCCGGCACTACAGCGGCGGGGATCCTGATTATATAGTTGATAATGAATGATATTTGACAGATAAAATTGTTACATATGACAAATACTTGAGTAACTTTGTAAAGAACGATCATCGCAGATGAATTAGCTAACTTTGCGAAAGCAGGGAATGAATTAAAAGCGGATCTTGACTGGTGGTTATATTTGTTGAAGGACCTTTCGAAGATGGACAAGATCCCGTTGTTTTTGAGGAAGCCGATATTTGAATTTTGCGATTAAGCGAGCGCAGAGGCTGAGCTTGCTTAGCATATGCCGAGCGTGAGCAAAATGCGCGAAGCGAAAAGTTTTTTAATGTATCCGAATACTGCAATTTAACCAGGGAGGAGAAAGCGATGTACGACGTAGAACTAAAGCGGAAGTGGGACCGTGCCAATATTTTGGCCTATGCCAGGGAGCAGGGCAGGGAGCAAGGGAAAACAGAAGTTGTCTCCAGCTTACTTCAGACAGGACGTTTCACTGTTGAAGAGATTGCGCAATATGCCAATGTTCCGGTCAGTTTTGTCCTGGAAGTCCAGGAGAAATTATCAAAAACAAAGAAATGAGAATCCTCCGGCTTTCATCGGTATGGAACTGGCCAATAAACATCTCTTGGGCATAAACCGCGGCTTGCCTGGCTCGTTTCATTTACATTAATGATCAGGAAATAAATCGTACCTTTGATGAACAGGTTGAAAAATTAACAGGAGGAACTATCGGTATGGGAGTTATCGACGTAATAAAACGCCAAGAAAGGCAGCAGGGCCAATTAGAAGGCAAAACGCAAACGATCCGGAACCTCATTCTCAAGTTCGATTTGTCTGACAAGCAAATTGCCGATGCGGCAGAAGTGCCGGTTAGCTTTGTTAAAAAGATTCGCGCTTCCCTGAAGAAACAGGCATAAATCGAAAAATTAACAGGAAGAAGCATCTGTCGAAGAGGAAACGATCATTGCAGATGGATTACTTAATTTTGCTAAAACAGAGGCTGAATTAAGGACGGATCTCGACTGGTGGTTGTACCTGTTGAAAAACCTGTCGAAGATGGACAAGATCCCGTTGTTTTTGAGGAAGCCGATATTTGAATTTTGTGATTAAGCGAGCGCGAAGCCTTCTCACTCCTTTCCCGGTATCTTGTAAAACAGACCAAACAGGCAGCGGCATGGCTTTATCCCAACCGTTCTTTGAGTTCGTCCAGTTGCTTTTGAAACGACAAAAGGTGCTTCTTGAGCTTGTCTATCTGCTTATCTTCAGATCAAAGGGGGTGAAAGACTTTGTTTTGGTTGGGGGACATCCCTTGCGCTTCAGTTGGGGCACCGGATTGGTGTGGAGAGGTTCGTGGCGTGCAATTGGATTGCATCGCGCATCAATATTACCAGGGCCGGGTTCAAAGACCTTCCAGCCCTGGATATCCGATCGGTGAACGCCGGCAGCCTTTTAGTTTAAATGCCTCAACCTCCAGGACACAACTGTATAACTATTTCAGACTGGAACCTTAAAACTGTACGATACAGGTCTGTGATGCAGGCGTACTGGTGAGGTTTTTACCGGCGATTGGCGGTTAATCTCTTTAAAAATCGTTATCTTTGTAAGCAAAACGGGCAGTTATGAAACTTACAATTAATATAAAAGAGCAAAGCAAGATAGCAGCCTTTCTAAACCTAATAAAGAAGTTTGATTACATCGAAATAGTGGATGTGAATGAAGATAGCGGGGAACTTCCGTTGGAGCACCGTGATGTGCTGGATAAAAGACTTGGAAGGATTGAAAAGGGCGAAGCAATTTTCAAGAACTGGGATTTGATTAAGGTAAAATATGAAAACAAAGGGGTTTAGTATAGAAATTTCAGACGAAGCCGAGATTGACCTTGACAAATCGTACGAGTTCTATTC
>JBDKTZ010000453.1:0-20960 GCA_039679975.1 Prolixibacteraceae bacterium | reverse complement strand
AATTCCTTGTAATCTTCCGTCACAACTTCAAGATCAGGAAAATTATTGACATACCATTTCCAGGCCTCTTTGTTTTTGTCGCAAATACCTTTCAGTACAGGTTTCGGTCCATCATACAGTAAGTGGGACCAACGGGCAATTGAACTGCCAAATTCCTTGCCCATCAGTCCTAATCCAATAATTCCTATCTTTATTGTTTTCCCTTCCATGTCGAAAACCTCAATAACCGAACTCCTTTTCAACTTCACTGATTGCTTCCTCTATGATATCCATACCAAGAGCAGCATACTTTTCATCCATGACAAGAGGCGGAGACATGCGTAGGATATGCCCTGCCGGAACCCAGGCAAGTCCCTTTTTGAAGGCCTTCTGATAAACGAGCTTACCCGCTTCTTCAAAAGGCTCTTTTGTCTGTTTGTCTTTCACCAATTCGATACCAAGCAAAAATCCTTTCCCTTTCACATCTCCTACTATCGGATGCGACTCTTTCAGCTTTTGCATACGCTTTTTAAAGAATTTACCTACGGTACGAACATTTTGCAAAATATCCTCTTCTTCGATCACTTCGATAGATGCCAATGCTGCTGCACAGGCCATCGGATTTCCTCCGTAACTCGATGAAGCGGATATCTTTTCAAGAGCATCGCCGTTTTCTTCGCTCACAACCATCGCCGTTACCGGGAATCCATTCCCAAATGATTTTCCGAATGTGACGATGTCCGGTACTACTCCCCAGTGCGACAAAGTCAACCATTCGCCCGTACGACCCATACCTGCGAGTACCTCGTCGTCATAAAGCAAAATCTTATACTTGTCGCATACCTTTTTCAGCTTTGGAAAGAAATCGTCAGGAGGGAAAATGCTTCCACCCCATCCCTGCGCAGGTTCCATGATGAAAGCGGCTACGTTCCCCACTGTTCCGTCCTTAATAAAAGCCTCATAAAACGAAATGTAAGCGTCCGTGTCGATAGTCCCGTCCGACCTCGTCCACAACGGACGGTACGGATCCGGTTTGGGCACCATGTAAAAACCGGGTGCACGTGTGGCTCCATAACTATGGGTTTCCCCGCGATACATCTGAGCACAGCTCACCGAGGCCATCGTCTTGCCATGGAAATCCCGATAGCCTGAAATAAACTCGTGTTTGTTTGAAATCGCCCTTGCCGCACGGATTGCAGCCTCAACGGCAGTGGTCCCGTCCGAATATAACTGAATGGCGTTGAGCTTTCCTGGCAGTATGGAAGCCATTTTTTCCATCAACTTCTCTTTCACAGGCGTGGTAAAGTCATGTGCATTCATTAAGCGCTTCGCCCAAAAAGAGACAGCTTCTGAAATCTTTGGATGGCAATGTCCCAGCGATGTCACGTAGATCCCGGATGAAAAGTCGAGATATTTATTCCCGTCAACATCCGTCAGGGTTATACCAAATCCCTGATCAAAACAAACGGGAAATAACTTCACCTGGGAACTGAGGCCTTTCATGTATCTTGTTGTGTTCGCATGCATCAACTTGGATTTTGGACCAGGGGTTTCTGTGATAAGTTTTGGAACGCCTGACGCGCCTTCTTTCCACCAATCTTTAAGCATCTTCATTGTTAGTTGATTTTATTAGACTGTTTTCGATCGAATAGAACAAATATAAACAAATAAGATCATAAAAAACAACAATCCAATCAAAATAAATCATCAAAAAACAACCTGATTAGAAATAAATAATCAGAACATACAAATAAGTCGTTGTATACAAGTTATTTATGATTCCATCAGTCAGATGTACACAACGATCATAAAGGAATACATATGTTCTAAAACAGAAAAAATTACCCTCTTATGATATAAAAACAATAGAAAAAATATCATTTAAGGAGCAAGCAGAGTGCTTTCAGATGATCGGAAAGAACGTAATATGCGAGAAAACAGGCTTTACATGTTTGATTTTGCTATTCAAATAATCAAATAAAAACAGACTCAATCAAATTCAAACAATCGTTCCTGTTTATCCGGGTATAGTGAGGATAGAGGGATTACTGCAGTACAATCAGTCAAAATATTTTTTAAATATCAGCGAAGCAGCGCCCAGGCATCCGGCGCGATTCCCAAGTAAAGCGCCTGCCACGTCGGTATGAACGGCACAATCGGGCATGGCATATCTGAAAACGGCCGCTTTGATCATGTCGATATAGAATTGGCCGGCTTCAGAGATGCCTCCGCCGATAACAACTTTTTGCGGAGCAAATACATTCACGAACGAAGCAATACCATGTCCCAGGTAATCGGTATGGTTCTCCATACATTGAACAGCCTCTTTTTCTCCCTGGTTGAATTTTTCAACAATATAATGTCCATCAATCTTCCTTTCATCCAGACCGGTTTGGTCGGCATACTGTCTGACTAAAGCAGAAGTGGAAGCATAGGCTTCCAGGCATCCGCGACCGCCGCAATTGCAGTCAATTCCGTCGTGTTTAACTGTGATATGTCCCAGCTCTCCGCCCCGGTTACGATACCCTCCGTATAATCTTCCATTGGCGATGACAGCCCCGCCAATACCTGTTCCCACCGTGATAAAGATCACGTCGGTACAATCGCGGGCGGCGCCGTAAATAGCCTCTCCCAAACCCATCACGTTCGCATCATTGTCAACCAGGACAGGCAACCGAAACGCCTCAGAAAAAATACCTCCCAAATCCACATTGATCCATCCGTTCAGATTTTCCGCTCCACCCAAAACGACACCGTTGTCACAGACACCAGGTGTTCCGATTCCTATTCCCGAAACAGGAATGTTCATTTCGCGTGCATGATCCAACGTCTGTTCAATCGCTTTATGCAGGGTATTGATGATATCGCTTCTGCTTGATTGGGAGCCGATAGGTAATTTGTTGGAAAAAACCATTTCCCCGCTGTTTGAAACCAGCGCGAACTTGACAAAGGTACCTCCAAGATCAATCCCCACTGCATAATGTGTTTGAGAACTCTGATTAGCCATAATTGAATGTTAATTAAGAAATTAATTCACGCTAAGACGCAAAGACGTCACGTTGCTCTTTTTGCAAGTTAAAATTAATGTTTTTCTTCATTTCTGCGCACGGCTTCATCAAACTGTTCTGCAATTTCCGGATCAAAAGCTGCAAGCTTTTTCCATTCGTCAGAACCATATACACCGGCCTGCGAATAATCAAACTCCCGAAATCCGATCTTCCTTGCCACTTTATTGTTTTTTACTCTGAAATCAAAAGGATCAGCAAACCCCGGATCTGCGATCACAGAATGCCGGTCTTTACCCGATTTTTGCCAATCTTCGAATGTCATTGCCCCAAATAACAGGTCCTTTTTGTTCGTATTCCAGTAACAATTACTGTCGGACCGGATCTTAACCTTTTCCCAATTACTTGAAAAAAGGTTGCCACTGGCAAACCAGACAATATTGTTGATGAAGGTAAAGGAAAGATGTTCTTCCACACGGGTGGCCTGGAGTTGAGCTTTCAGGTTATTGGCAAAAATGTTATTCCTGATGATGTTCTCTTTTCCGTAATGCTGGTGAAAACCTGAGCTTTTGCAATTATAAACCAGGTTATTTTCCATGACAATGCCGGTCGACCCTTCGTCTGTATATAATCCCCATCCGCCATAATCAAATGCATAAACATGATGGACAACATTATTGCTTACGGTGGTTCCTTCCGATTCACCGAGGCAATAAACACCACCCATATCGCTCAGTTCCCCCCATCCCAGGTGATGAATATGATTAAATTCAATTTTATTCCTTTTTGAAGGGCTGTACGAATATCCCCAGACCCATCCGACAGATATGCCTGAATACCGGAAATCAGCAATTTCATTATGTGTCACCTGGCAGTCACCGGCATGAAAAAGGGTTACTCCGACCGCACACGGATAAACATACCCGCCTGAACGGATAATGTTGTTGTCTACCTGAATATGATGAGTCAAATCATCCTGTCTTTCAGGAAGTTTGAAATCTCCAATTTTAACTCCTCCTGCGCCCAGGTCATGAAAGTAGTTTTGCGCAAGGAGACAATCGGAGCATCCGGTTCTCAACCAGACCGCGTTTGTTCCGGTATGCGCAACTTCACAGTTCACAATCTGAATATTCCTGGCAAAATCGGCCATAATAACCGCTTCAATCGGACCTGCAGCCTGCGCGGGTTCAACTCCTCCGGCGGGCATCTGATAGCCGGCAATTTGAAATGAAATTCCTTCAAAACGGATATTTTCCACCTTATTTTCTTTATCTCCTTTAAGGATAATAAACCGGCTGGTTACCGGAGCCATCACGTCAACATGATCGATATTCTCACCCGGGAAAGGCATATAAGATAAATAACCCGCCCTGTCAAGGTACCATTCTCCGCATGTATCCAATGCCGCCCCGTAATTTTCAATCGTATAGAAGGTTTTTTCGTCAAACCGGTTCCACGGTTTCATTCCCTCTCCAAAAATATAAACCGCCGACGAGTCCGCAGCAAAACCATCGATCCGTTTCCTCGTATTATCCCATTTATGATAGAAGGTCATAACCGCATCCTGATAATCATCCTTTGAAAAGGAAGCAATTTCCTTAGCAGCATCGGGAAAGAGAGACAGCTTTTGCACTGCCAGTTCCGGAGCCCTGCCTTTCCCTTCATCTAAAACCGTTTCGGAAACTTTTCTGAGATAGTAAAATCCGTCATTCGGCGATTTGGCCCGGATGGCGCGTCGCCCGTTCACATATAATTGTTCAAAATTCCATCCGAATTGAACGGCCTCCGGAATTTTGGCTCTCCACAGTTGATCGGAAACGGCTTCAAAGCCTGTTATTTTCTTTCCCCCGCAAATCACCGGATGCGCCCCGGCCCCTGCCCTGAAAATAACAGGAGCGTCTGCCGTACCTGAATCTTCAGGCTTAAGAATAATCGGCTCTGTAATAAAATATTCACCGTCACCCAGAATAATCTCAACAGGTTCATTAAATACCTGAGTTTGCCTTAATGTTCGCAAACGATCGACAGCTCCCTGCAGGCTGGCCAAAGGTAAATCGTCGATACCCGGATTTTTGTCATCTCCCGAAACGGAAATATAGATTTGCAACTTAGCGGCATAAACTCTCCCATCCGCACAAAACAACAAGAAAATCAGAAAGATAAACAAACAAAGTCGTGACTTGGATTTAGTGTTCATGGTTTAGTTTTAAGGGGAGGTAAAATACAAAAAAAGGCCGTATAATGAAGCAGGCCTGAAAAAAATAAAAACCCGGCAAACAACGTAATCTGTACGTTGCACCGGGTCTCATCAGAAGAACTTAACTACTGATTATGCTGGTTCTGCCTGCAGGAAAGGATAGTCTGTATATCCTTTCTCCCCGCCTCCATAGAAGGTGTTCCTGTCGTACGGATTCAAGCCTGCACCCGTTGCAATTCGTCGGGGAAGATCAGGGTTGGCAAGAAAATTCCTGCCAAAAGCGATGGCTTCGGCCCATTCGTTGCGGATATATTCCTGAGCCGTCTCAGCAGTGAAACCATCGGCGGCTATAATTGCTCCGGGATATTGATTCCACAATTCTCTTTCTTTTTCAAAAACTGCCGGATCGTCAATTTCCGAAGGCCGGGCCCGGACCATATGAATGTAGGCCAGATTGTACGCAGCCAGTTCTTTCAATAAGTACGGATAAACCGGAAAAGATTCCGGATCGAAAAGGTCACCCGCCTGCGTGAACGGTGACAATCGGATTCCCACTTTGCCCGATCCCCACACATCAACGAGTTCACGGATTACTTCCGGAACCAACCTGGCACGGTTCTCCACTGAACCGCCATATCCATCTGTACGACGATTCGTCTTGAGGTGCAAAAACTGGTTCAGCAGATAGCCGTTTGCCGAATGAAGTTCAACACCGTCAAAGCCTGCCTGTCTGGCATTCAGGGCCGCCCGCCGGTAGTCTCCAATAATCTCCTTTATCTCATTCAGCTCAAGTGCACGCGGGGTTTCAAAAGGAACCTGCTCCCATTGGGCTGTCAGTGTCATCCCTTCCGGTTTCACCGTCGAGGGAGCAACCGGCAATCCTTGTTCAGGATGAAAAGATGAATGCGATATCCTTCCCACGTGCCATAACTGGGCAAAGATCCTTCCATTTTCCGCATGAACCGCATCCGTGACCCTTTTCCATCCCTCCACCTGCCGGCTGTTGTAAATTCCGGGGGTTGAAGGATAACCCTGTCCCATGAGTGAAATTTGAGTGGCCTCCGTGACGATCAACCCTGCCGAAGACCGCTGACGGTAATATTCCGCATTCAGGGCAGTTGGTTTTAGCTCTTCATCGGCCCTCATCCGGGTGAGCGGGGCCATTACCATCCGGTTTTTTAGCAGATAATCTCCGAGTTGAACAGGTGTTAAAAGTGTATTTTCCATTGTCATCCATTTTTTAGACCGATCGGTCTGTTTATACTTAAAAATTTTTCATTTATGATCTGAATCTAACTCTGTCTTTATAGAGTGAACAATCATGTCAAATACATCACTCCTATCCTGGATACGGCTAACCAATGCAGCTCCTTCCAGCATAATATGTATTTTCACTGCCATCATTTCCGGGTCTGTGTCCGGACGGAATTCTCCCGCTTCGATACCTTTCTCAATTAGCCGTTTCAGCATTGACTGGGTTCCGTTGATTGCCGATCTCACTTCTTCCCTCATTTTCGGGTTGGTGTCGTCTGCCTCAACTCCGAAGTTCAGTAAAGGACAGCCACCGTTTTCCGTGCAGAACCGATCGTCACTGTAATAATCGAGAAAGGCAAATAATTTAGCTTTTGCCGAGCTGTACTGTTTCATTTGCTGCTCTGCTCCCGCCACAAATTTCCGGACCAGGAACTGAAAAGCTTCCAGACAGATTTCTTCCTTGTTCTCAAAGTTCCCGTACAGGCAACCTTTAGCCACATGAGTAGCATCCATGATATCACTCATCGAGGTTCCGGCCATCCCTTTCCTGTTAATGATAGGTGCCGCCTTCTCAATAATGAATTGCCGTGTCCGCTCTGCCTTGGTTACCATGACACAAAATTAGACCAATCGGTCCAATTCTCCAAATTATTTAAAATCTTTTTATCTTTTTTTCTGACACCTTACTGATCAACGTTTCAGGATCAAGGATACTGTCACGCTGATCTGGGCCAGGTAGTACGTCGGGAGGATAAGGAAGCCAAGGCCTCGATAGGTTGTAAATTCCCTGAATGCAATAATGGTATCAGAAAAAAGTACCATCAGAATCCCAAAAAAATAAATCCATTTATGAATGGCATTCTCCCTGATTCCTGCTGCCGCGCCCAGCGAAAAGCATGAAATCAGTGTATAGACAAGGGCTGCAACCATCAATACACGATCATCGACGGAAGGATATAATTTCAAAAAGAAAAAAAGCAAATAGGCTGTCAGCAGGATAAGTGTAAACGTCCTGTTCAGTCGCCCGTTTAGTAAACCATAGGCTAAATATCCGGTATGCGCCACAAAAAACAGGCCGATACCTGCTACAAACATACCAACCTCACCATGGCGGTTGGATAAAAACCAATCGCCGCCGATGGAAAACAGGAAAGCCAGGATGATCATCCAAACATCCCGGGCTTCTCTGAATTTTTTCCAATAAAAGACGATCAGCAGTATAATTCCTGTTCCCGCCACTCCTGCTTTAAAAGCAAAATCATGGAAAGCCAAAGCCAAAATGGCAGACGCCACCGGGACCAATATTAAACCGTATAACCATTTACACTTGAAAAATTCACAATTCATAAGGCATTCCCCATGATTTATCTATGCTTTCAGGAAACCTGCCGGCCTCCTTTTATCGTGTTTTTATACTTTCAAGAAGATCCTCTTCCGGTACATTAGCAACAAGATGACAAAGACAATGGAAACGTTCCCCAACCGGATAAGAACTTCATAATAATTACCAATGTACTGTTCCACTCCGTGAAACAACGAATGAGTTACGCTGGTAAAGTTGACAATTTCGATCAGCATATACGCCAGGATCGAGTTCATACCGTATATTTTGAGCCAGTTCAGATATTTCCCATAGTTCTTGTAATCGATCAGAAAATAGAAGAAAGCCATCAGCAGGAAGCAGATCCCGCTGCTGTAGAGTGTCATGGTACTGGTCCAGATCTTTTTAATGACAGGCATCTGAAGACCCCATAGCTGACCCGCCAGGATCATACAGATTCCGCCAAGTACAAGGTATTTTATTTTGTTTATTTTTGAAGCATTGCCTTTCAGTATTTGCCCCGCGAATACCCCCGTCATCACTGTGACAGCAAAGTTCAGGCTGCTCAGGATCCAGGTATAGCGATAAGATTCCGCAAAAATAACACCGGTTTCACCAACAGTTGCCCGGTCGCGGAATCGCCCCAGCACAACCCTGTCCACAAATTCGGCCAGATTATGATCGGGAGTAAAATCGCCTCCTCCAAAGTCGCCGGCACGGACAAACATCATCAGCGCCCAATAAACCAGAAGAAAGGTTGAAGTAATGATGATTTGCCAGTTCCGCTGAAAATGCATCAGCAAGACAGCAGAGACCAGGTAACCTATGGCAATGGATTGTAAAGTGTTGGAGAAAAAGTAAATCTGGTCCGGATCAAAGGAAAGAAGGTTTCCCTGACACATCATTCCGAACACCCAGAGAATCAATACCCGCTTTAGTACTCGCTTATACAACTGGCTTTTAGTTCCGCTTTTCAGGTATTTCGAAAAGGCAAATGGCATGGAAGCGCCTGCCATGAAAAGGAACAAAGGCATGATCAGGTCCCAGAAAACAAAACCCTCCCAATGCACATGTTCAAATTTTGTGGCAAGCCAGTTCGTGAAAGGCCAATCCATCACTTCGGCTAATTTGGTAAAAACAGGCTGAAAAAACACCAGACAAAACAGGTCAAATCCTCTTAATACGTCTAATGAGCCTAATCGCTCAGGTTTCTGATTTTCCATAGTATAGTTATTGAGCGTGATTATTCGGGTAAGTAACGACAGACTTCCGAGTGCATGGTATAAAGAGACGGCTTTTCCCCGTCAAAAACCACTATTGGACTGGAATGGTCACCTTCCACAATTGGATTATGCAGATATTTAACCCAGTGAATTAAGTCGGTCGACATAGCCACATTGGAGCTCCACTCAACAGGAGATGCAGGATTTTGCCAGTCTACCCGGGAAGTGGCATGATAGTACATGTAATATTTATTCCGATATTTAACAATCTGGTTTACAGCCACCGCAGCCTTGTCATATTCATCAGGTCCCAACGGGAGGACGGGCTCATCCTGAACATTTTTCCAGTTCAGATGATCTTCTGAAGTGGCCAGCCAAATTGCAGCATCGTTCCGTTCATAAAAAAGGTACCATTTCCCGTCACCGATCCAGACTGTGGGCGTTCCATAAGGGCCGGGGATTGTATCTCCGGTGGTAGTCAATATCGTTAAATCGCCTTGCTCCTTCCAGTTGATACCATCTGACGACGTCAGCATATGAGCGATATCATGATCTCCTTCGGCATACATATAATAGATGTTTTCGTACTTCGTCACGAAGACATCTTCAGTCCATTTGTCGCTGAAAACAGGTTTGTCAGAATACCTTGCCCAGTTGACACCGTCTTCCGACGTCGCATAGCCCAGAAACTTTTGCTCTGCAATCCCCGGGTTATAACCGGTATACCACATTTTATAAAGACTGTCTTCATACAAAATAAAACCTCGTTCACGGATTTTCTGATCCCAGGTGCCGGTACCGGTGCCAGCAAAAACAGGACTAGTCGGGGAAGGGATAAACCGGACCATTTCCGATGGGAAATCCTCATTTTCAGCTATGGATTTTGTCTTGTTCGTGCAGAATGTGAAAATGAACAGAGCCATTAAAAAGATTAGTCTTATTCCGTCGTTCAGGCTATTTTTTTTCATAAAAGGAATGATTAGGTTTAAACTTGTTCTCTATTTATATAGTCCACTGGTCTGTTATCGCGCGGAATGCGGCAGGCGCCTGCGTCGCCAGATCCTGCCATTTGCACTCAACCGAAATAGACCCTTTATAACCGACCTTTTTCAATGCATCAAAATAAGGTGTAAAGTCTTCACCATGGGTCCCGGGAGCTGAGCGGCCTTCCTTTTCGGCAATATGGACATGACGCAACAAGTTCCCGTATTTAATGATATTCTCCGGTCCTTCATCTTCCATTTTCATGTGATAGAGGTCGGCCAGCAGACGAATATTCCTATGATTCACCGCCCTGACAATCTCGCCCCCTTCGGCTACTGAATTGATGAAATTGCATTCCTTCGTATTCAGCGGTTCAATCACCACAACCACTTCCTGTTTAGCTGCCAGCAGCGCCATTTTTTTACAAAGCTCAACAAATTGCCGGGTGCCCTCCTCCTTTGAAAAACCTTCAGGTATTGATCGTGATCCTCCGCTTCCAAAAACAATAATCTTTACTCCTGCCAGTTTTGCACGTTTGAAAGCGGTTTCTGCAAAGCTCAGAATTTCCTCATTCGCCGGATTTGGGCCCACACTCTTCATATTCCCGGGTAAAAATGAATTACAGGCAGTAACCGGAAGCGGTGACTTCATCGCTTTTTCAAGAATAGGAGAAAACACGGATTCCGGCTCCGCGGGCACCAGGAATCCCCTTACTCCTTCTTCCAGGAAAGAATATCCCGCGTTTTGAGCCACGGCACAATTATCTATTCCCGTACAAATACCAATTTTGGGTGTTGGTCCGGTGTTCCCGCCAACCCCTGCAAACACTGACTCAGAGACGGCCAGACCACCACCAAGCAGTGCAGATGTTTTTATAAAATCCCTTCGCGAAGTCTTCATTTTATTCATTTTTGAGATGTTTACGGACAAACGGCCATACTCCATCTTTATAATAACGGTGTCCTTCGGCACCAACATACAATTCACAATAATCAGGTGCGCCCGCGGCAGTATAAATCCGCTTCAGATGGTCAAAAGCTTTCCGGGTCTCTTCAATGGGAAAGATGTTATCCAATTGCCCATGAACTGCACAAAAAGGTCTGGGAGCTATTAATCCGGCCACATCAGCCATTTCTCCATACTGCAAAATGCCAGGCACATAATTGCACTCGCAATGCCTGCGGCTGCCAATGCTTCCTGTGAATGTGCAAAAATACGAAGACGGGATTGCAATCGAAATCCGTGTATCACAGGCTGCAGCAAATAGTGTTACCGTACCTCCGCCGGAATTTCCTGTCATTACAATCCGTGCAGGATCTACCGGAAGATTTTCCAGCGCCCAATCTATCAATCTCGACATATCCCATACCCGGTCTCCTATTGGCGTACGTCCTACCAGCAAGTCCTGGAGTAAAAGCACCCTGCACGAAGAAGTTGCATCTTTCTCCAGATCCTCAGGAGTGCGGGTTTCTCCAAATCCGCGCGTTGTAGGAGCTATAGCAAAATAACCTTCTTTAACAGCCTGAACAGCCACGTTCCGTTCACCTTCCTCCCCGCTCACCCGTTCCTCCTCCGAATTATAAATACCGGCGTACAGCTCTGTATTTTTGGAATGACCATGAGGCGTAATGACCAGTGGCCGGGTACCTGAGACGTTCTTAGGCCGGAGCAGGATAAAAGGCAAACGGACAGTAGGTTCCGTCCGGATATACCAGTGTTCACGGATGGCAAAACCAATATCTTCTGATGATTCCTTTTCTGCAACAGGCCGATATCCTTTCAATTGATTTTCAATCAGATCCAATCCAATTAGTTTTTTTAGTTCCGGCCTGAATTTTCGCTGCCATTTTTTAAAATCACCGGACGACTTACCCCTGAAAGTATCGTGCATACCAGCCTCTTTATACAATTCTAAGAAATGAACAAGTACATCATACTTTTTCCCAACAGAAGCTTGTTGCTCTTTTTGAGCATGTACGTTTTCAACCGGATAGAAGAGTAGTATGAGATTAAAGGCAAATAAAGACAAAAGTTTAGCGTAATGCATACTTCTCAGGTTTAGTTCATCACCGGGTAAATTTATAATTTTTATGTCTCACCGTATTCATTTTGAACCTCTTTTTACGAATCATTCTCCGTTACCCCCCATTGCGGGTTCGGCTGAGAGGCCATTTCAAATTCCAGAATACCGCCTTCCATTAAAGTCTCGTAACTGATCCACGGCTGGTTGAACTCCTTTCCGTTCAGTTTGGCCGATCTGATATAAAAGTTTTCTTCGCTGACATTCCTGGCCACAATTTTAAAGTCCTTACCATTATCCAGGTGCAGAGTCAGTTCCGGAAAAATCGGTGAACCGATCAGATAAACCGGCTGTACCGGATCGAGTGGAAACAAACCCATGGCGCTCATCACAAACCACGACGACATAGCGCCGGCATCGTCATCCATCGTTTCGATGTATCCCCTTGGATCGGCGCGATAGATCCTGCTTACCACAGGCTTTTCAAAAAGGCCGTGGTTATGGTAAAGCTGGACCACTTCTTTTGTAGTATAGGTGCGGGCCCATTTTTGGGTCAGGTAAGGTTTTCCCAGCAGATCGAACAGAAACGGCGCATGCACATCGGGTTCATTCAGGTGCATATAAAAATCATGTTCAAAAAAATACTCCAGATCACCTGCCAGTTTTTCCTTTCCTCCGGCAAGCTCAGCCAGTCCGTCAATGTCATGCAGAACGAACCAGCGGTAATGCCAAAGGTTTCCTTCATACACAGATTTTTCCATCTCTTCCACATCTGCAACAGGTTTTCCGTCGGGCGTGAAAAATCCCCGGACATTTCCCTGACTGTCCTTTTGTTCCGGGCACCAGTAACTTTTATAAGCCATTGCTTCCTCGCGAATCGGTTTGGCTTCATTTTCTTTTCCCAACGATTCCGCCATCTTCATGGCAAAATAAGCATGATAAGCCTTCTCCAGTTTATCGCTCAGGTTGTTCACCTGCGTTTTCTCATAATCCTGCTTCATTCCCCGAAAGGCGGTTTCTGCATCAAAATCACCCAGTCCCTTGTTCCAGGCATCCATGATCACTGCTCCCGCAAATTCCATCCGGATATTGGGTGTGGGCCAGTATTGCCGGTCACCGTTCGCCCTGTGCTTATAATAGTCGACCAGCGAGCGGGCAATGTTTTTGGCAATTGCCGGCTCCATCAGCGAAACCAGCGAATATTTTCTAAAATCGTCCCACAAACTCCAGGTTGAATAATAGGTAAAGTCCGGCGCCACGTCGACCGTATTGAAAACCGAATCAGGCTGGTTGGCAGCCCGGTAAGTCCCGCTTGATGATGAAGAAATATTGGGAACAAGATACGAATGGTACAGGTGTGTATAAAAAATGGTTTTCAACTCATCCGGACCGCCCTGTATTTCAGCTTTTGACAGTTTCTCCCGCCACACCGCTGCTGTTTGCTTCCATGTTCTGTCAAAATCCCAGCCGGGCATCCCGTTGGTAGCTTCAATCGCAGCCTGCTCTTCACTTACAGACGACAGACCTACTTTCAGCTGGACAACATTGTTTTTTGTTTCGGCAAAGTCCAGCCATACGCCGGTGTCATTCCCCTGGCGGGAGGCTACATCCGCAGCTGCATCCGCTCCCTTCCAGCTCGTATAGCCGGCGAACGGAACGTCCGAAACAATGGCGTAATACATCTGATGGTAGCCACCACCGCCGTTATGCAGTGATTTGATCATTCCGGTGATCTCGTGATCACTTTTCACATGCAGACTGGCATCGAGCATGCCCACATAGCTGTGGGAAAGCTCAACGACCACGTAGCGGTTCTCCCTTTTGGCCTCAGGAAAAGTATACCGGTGAAAACCTGCCCGTTCCGAAACCGTCAGTTCCACCTGAACGCCCGATTCGAGTACCGTTTTATAATAGCCGGCTGAAGCCTTTTCTTCCGCTTTGATGTATTTTTCCCTGAACTCACTGATTTTATTGCTGAAGGTTCCTATTCCCGGCTTGATCAGCAGCCCGCCTCCTTTTCCTTTGGACCCGCCTCCTGCGATCCGCAGGTGAGAGAAGCCCTCAATATATTCATCTTCATAATAATAACCCACATGCGAATTACCCTCCGTTTCCGGTGAAAGCTGCACCATTCCAAAAGGGTAACTTGCGCCCGGGTACAACTGACCATTATCTCCCTCGGTGCAAATAAAAGGATCGACATATTGCAGGGGATCAAAAGCCGGCCGGTCTGCCGGCCGGGAGCAGGACAGCAGTCCCGCAAAAAGGATGAAATACAACAGAAATTTTTTCATTATTCGCCTATTTTACAGATGTTAATCAATCACAGGTATAGGGTCCGTGAATTGCCTTGATCCGGAAACTTTCGCCGGTATCATCCAGAATATAGATCATAAAGTTTTCGCCGCCCGGACTCACGCGGATCACAATATGCCCCTGTTGGCTTTTCAATTGATCCGTTCTCCCCGAAACAACCCGGGTTTCCTCCATCAGATTGGTTGTAAAGATATCACGCGGGCCGGGATAGGTGCCCTGCGACATCATCCAGCTCAGTACCCGGTTATCGGGCTGGCCGGGTGACCATAGCTGAATGATCATCACCCGGGGGCGGACAGCCTGTAAAAAAGGAACACCCATTGCATCATAATAGGCATGATGGTTGGCCTCGCAAACCTCAACCGGACCGGTCACCAGACCGACAGCGGTCTCGATATCCTGCCAGGTTCCGGGAGCTCCGGCGGTCAGATCGCCCCCGTTGAAATAGTCAAATTTTCCATAAGACATCCGGATGGCACAGCTTAACTTATTTTCGCCCGGGTACTCTTCCTGCTTCAGGTCTTCCATAGCCGGAAACTGATTTCGCGTATTTGTTGCCACTCCGGTCCACACCCGTCCGTTGGCGGCCAGATTACGGATCTCAAATTCCGGGTATTTTTCCGGCTGACGCACGAGGACAAACTGATCGTTCGCCCCTACCCTGAACTGTTCCGTTTTCATATTCCTGTTTTCCTTCTGCCATCTGACAAAACGAATATAATTCTGCATATCGTCCGTTTTCAATGGCACAGGCCAGTTATAATCCGGCCAGTTCCGGTCAACAATTTTTGAAAAAGGGACATTCTCTCCCACCTCCGTGATACCTGTCAAGCTATAATTTCCTTTTTGAGAGGTCTTTAGTCCCAAATACAATGCACCCATATGATCATCATGGAAGTGCGTCAACAGCGCGTAATCGAGTTTCTTTTCAGGCTGATTTTCCAGGAAATGCAAAATGTACCTCGATATCCACTCTCCGGGTGTGCGGCTCCCGTCCGGTTTCGGGTCAGTGACCCTGGGTTTGGGCCGGCTGGTCGCCCCGGCATCCACCAGCATGGTTGTTCCGTCGGGGAACATGCAAAAGACTGCTTCACCCTTTCCCGTATTAATATGGTGAATATCCAGACAGCCTTCGCTCCATAAAGGAAGTTCCTCGCCTGCCTTTGGCTGTGACCATCCTGTCAACGGGCCCAGGGCCAGCGTCAAAATTCCAAACAAGCTGCGTGTTAATCCTGTCATTTTCCTGATAATTAATTATTAAACAATGGCTTTACCGGCTTCATTTTCAATTCCCGCAATACCTCAATCGTATGAACGATGTCATTCACCAGGGGAAAATCAACGCCGGCTTCAAACAACATTTTTATTTTTTCAGGCGAATCGGTACCGAAGTAATTCACTTTGATCCCGGCGCATTTCAACGACTGTACGTCCTCTGCAAACTCCGGATAATCGGAGTTGGTTAGTTGAACAAAGGCAGTTTTGGCAAGAATGGTCTGGCGCACATAGTCCCGTGCCGAGTCCTGCCTTTCCATGTTACATATTACTATTTCCGGCACCGCTTCCCTGGCCGTGACCGCCGCGGCGGCATTACAGGCCAGAAAGGCCTGATGCAAACGTCCCTTTTCAGCAACCACGCGGGCCACCTTACCGGGCAACTCTCCTGCGCCCTTGATGTGAATGTTCAGCCACACATTGTACGGCATAACTTCCAACACCTCCTCCAGCGTCGGCACCCGTTCTCCCGCAAACTGAGGCGCCTTTCGGCTTCCCGCATCCAGTTTTTTGATTTCAGCAAGTGTCAAATCCGAAACCTTTCCTGTGCCGTTGGTGGTCCGGTCGACAGAGGGATCGTGAAGGACCACCATTTCATTGTCTTTCGTCAGCCAGACGTCAAATTCGATCATATGGGCACCCGCCTCCACGGCCGCACGAAATGCCGGGATCGTGTTCTCCGGATGGGTTTGCATCGCGCCACAATCCTCTTTCGGGCAAGGCAACGTGCCTTTGTCCGGCACCCGGGATCGCCAGGCAGATCATCATCAAAATCAGGATTGGTTTAATCTGCATCGTTAAACGATTTTAAAAGTTTAGCTGCTTCAACACTGCCCTCAAGCTGCCCGTTATCGTTTAACCGGGTAATATTTGCTGTTTCATAAAAAATATAGCCATCCAGCTTCTCGTTCGTTTTCACCAGTTCCATTTCGGCCTCCATGCTTGCAAAGGGTCCGTCGAAGGCCATCCCGTGGAAGTCGCCCTGCAGACAAATGGACTTTCCGCTTGCCCGGGTAGCTGCGCCGAATACGTCGATCGCTTTATTCAGATGCCAGGGCCGGAGTTGAAAAATGCCCCTGATCTCAAATTCATCGCCGATCTCCTTCACCCACTTTTCCCACTGCCACTCAAAATTGAAGGGATAGGAACTTACTTTTCCGGGACGGTCGTCCGGTATCAGCAGCTCGGTTTCCAGATGAACGGTCAGCGCTTTCCTTCTGCTTTTGATCAGTTCTGATGCTTCCTTCAAAAACCGAGTGTACGCATCGCCATTGATCCTGCTCACGGTTGCGAAATCAGTCTTGCCGCCCGAAGCTTTCAACACCGGCTCATTAAACCCGTATTCCCAACGTTCGGGCGATAACACGTGACTGGAATGCCGGAGATTGATCCCGTCTACACCCCGGTCCAGACAAAACCTGACCATCTCCATCCAGTGTTCCCTGACCTCCGGATAAGCCGGGCTGAGCTGTCCCTGAAGATATTCGGGCTTCCCGCACACGGCAGCTACGTAACCCTCTTTATCCGGCGAGATCCAATCGGCAGGGTTGTACTCCCCAAAGGCGTAGTAATCACGGTAATGCTCCTTCATCCTTTGCGGATCATCCAATTCCGCCCGTACTTCCGGTAGCTGTAAATAACGGACAATCCGCAGGTAAACTTTTGAACGGTAGAAATCCGCATGCGCTTCCAGGCTCACCGGCCCCGTACTTAACGTGTGCGGGATTATCTGCCCCTGGCGGTTAACCAGCTCCAGGATGTTTCCTTTTTCATTGCCAAAATTTCCGTCAGCAGGCTTGCATTTAATCAGGATGTAGGCATGGCCCTCCGGCAGGTCCAGATTTTCCAGATGAAGGACCCGGCACTGCCTCCAGTAGGGGAACCGGTAACGTTTTTCGATGGTTTCCCTGAATGTGACCGATCCGGTATAAGGAACAAACCGGTTATTCTCGGAACTTGTCCAGACGGAAAGGTGTTCGGCCTTCAGCAAAGTCGGACGGTCATCACTTTTCACCAGCCGGATTGCCGTCACCGGTCCGGTATACGTTTCGATCCCGGGTTTACGTTTCAGGTTCAGATGCGGATGAGCTGCCACAAAGGGCCTGATCGCCGGGAAAATCCCCCTCAGGTCTTTCCAGACAAGTCCGGCAGGAGCCGGCATAGTTGACGGAAGAATATGACCAAAGCCTCCGCCCTCAAATGGCTTGATCTCCGCATAAAATTCAATTCCATGCCGGTGGGCTGATTCTGCAGCTTCCTTCATCAGATCAAACCGATGCGGATAGTCTTCGTACAGATTCCAGACCGTATCCATAATCCACTGGTGCCTGGTTACACCCACCGAAGTCAGGAAACGGTGAAGTTCATCCAGTTGTTTACGATCCATGAAGCTCCCGAAATTCCCGTCGTATTCAGCCGGACGCACTACGGGATCGCCGTAGCGACTCCCCCAGTAGTTGATCAGAATGTTGTCCAGCACATCCGTTGTTGCATACAACCGCTTTGACCTCATGCCCGATTTTTTCTTTTCAGGCGCTCCCGTGACCAATCCTCCCGTACCACTCCATGCAACGGCTCCGATCCCCGTCAGCGCTGTGGTCAAAAACAGCCTCCTGTTTAATTTCAAATCCATCTATTTATGTTGCTTTTGATAACGGATAAGCAGTGAAGAAGATTGATAAGGAATTGAAAACTCCAGCCCGTTTGCCAACTCATTACCCGATTTCACAATCCTCAGGTTGTAATCTTCAAAGAAAAGCTCATAATCAGACTTTTTATCCATCCCCCCGAGTTTCACGGTAATGCTTTCTTGTTGACATTCCGGCCTTCGGAATGCCAGGACAATCCCATCACTTTCTTCCGGCCTGTCAAACTGAAAAGCGATCCAGTCGCTGTTTCGGGTACCGGCGCGGGTAAGGGGGTAATAATCTCCATAGAAGAACGGCCGCAGGTTTTTAAAATCCTGAATCCTCTTTTGAATGTCGGGGATCGGCTCCGAATTTTTTCCGGTTACTTCCCAGTTTGCAACCGCTGTGGTTCCAAGCCCCGACCGGAAGGTATAACTATCGGTCTGATAAATGGCAGTGCCATGGACAGGCAGGTAATAGTGAAGGCCGAATGTATGCGACTGGTAACCGTTCGGCTCACCGTAGTCATAGTCAGTCCGCCAGAGCGGGGCGCTACGGCTCGTGGTTTCCAGATCGATCCGCCTTCCCCCGCTGGCACAGTTGTCGATCAGCAGGTTTGGAAACCGGACCAGCAAACTGTCCCAGAAGGCATACAAGCCTTCAATGTGTCTGATCTCGGAGATTCCCTTCCGGTCGGGTTTATCATTAGCCGTCCAGTAAGGCATCGGATCAAAGTTGAAATCCTGACGATAATAATCAATCCCTTCTTTTTTAATGAATTCACTGATGTAGTCTGTCAGCCACTTACAAGCTTCAACATTTCCCAGGTCAAAAAGCCGGTCGTCCCTTCCGGGAAGCTTAATGAGCCATTCGGGATGTTCCACATCCAATTGCGTACCCGGCATTACCCTTTCAGGTTCAAACCAGACCATAAATTTGGCCCCGGTTTCGTGAACAGCATCAGCCACAGCTTTCAATCCGTTTGGAAAACGTTCGCGATCGACGGTCCAGTTACCGACATTTTGCCACCAGCCTCCCTTTTCCTTGTTCCATCCGCAACCGGTGTACCATCCGGCGTCCAGCCAAAACAGCTCAGGAAGTATGCCAAATTGCTCATAACGCTTCACCAGGGCAATCGCATATTCTTCCGTCAGGCAAATGTATTCATGACACGGTGCCGGGTCTCCGTAATCAAAACTGCCCGATAACGGGTATTCGGCAAAGCAGCCATTGATTTTACGGGAATGATGGGCCAGCACAAACCGGCGAAACTGGTTATGCCCGGCCATGCGATCTTCACTTTTCCAGAACAGCAGGCAAATACGGGGCGTACGGATCTCTTCATCCGGGAACAGCTTCAGTTCCATGTTCTCCATTCCCGACTTCAAACTTACTGACTTGTCGTTCCCCTGTATCACATCAGCGTACCATTTGCCGGTCCACCCGATTGCCGTGACAATGCCCTGGTTCCCCGGTAACTCCAGATTGAAAAACGGAAAAGACGTTTTATCGGACGAACGTCCGCCGGCAGGCGTCAGGTATTTGCTTTGACCCGGTTGCAACACGTCATCCATCGGAAGGAAGTCACTGCGGTCATGATCACTGCCCTTGGAATGGTGAAGAATGAATTCACCTTTGTTTTCCGAAACAAAAGAATGATCCAGCGCAGCAGCTTTTGTAATTGTCTGCGAATTCCTGCCGGATCGGTTTGAGAAGTGCAGCACCCACTCAACCGCTGGAAAATCGTTATACTGACTTACAAAACATTTAACCTCTAAACCGTTTCCCCTTTCCGACCATGTATATAACGTTTTTTCCACCGACGGCTCATCAGAAGAGAGCCTTTCCGTAGTGAATTTCCAGTCCCGGATGAATTTATCCGAGTGGTTTCCTCCATATACGAATGAAAAAGGAGGAATTTTCCCTTTTGAAAAATGCTCTTCCACCCACTTTTTAACAGCAGCCGGGCTATCCGGCTGCTGTCCATAGTTGACTAGAAAAAACGTGGAAAAAACAATCGCTAATAAAAGTCTCATGTAGTTTATTTTTGATGTAGTATGAATCTTATTACAGAAATTTCACTCTGGACCTTGCTGAATAAAATGGTCCTTCGGCACATTTAGAATAATCTATTCAATTCCCCAGTTTTTATTGGGTTCATTTCCCATTTGAAACACGAGTTCACCGCCCTTTACGATTTCATCATGACTTAACCATGAACGATTTAACGGTTTTCCGTTCAAACTGGCCGACTGGATGTAGCAGTTTTCCGGGCTCAGGTTACAGGCCTTGATCGTAAACGACTTCCCCGAATAGCATTTCGGATCAAGACGGATCGTGATCTTATCAAATATCGGGGAAGTGATTTGGTAGACCGGATTTCCCGGACAAATCTGATAGAGTCCCATTGCACTCATCGCATACCAGGAGGCCATACATCCGTAATCGCAATCCATTTCCTCCAGGTACCCGTCGGGAGTGGCTTTATAAATCCGGTCGACAACAGGCTCAGGGAAAAAATTGTGTGTTCCGTAAAGCTGCGGCATGGGCTGAGTCAGGATGCGGTTCACCCATTTCTGGGATAACCAGGGTGATCCGGAGAGGTTAAACAGAAAGGGGGCATGCAAATCGATCTGGTTACCTGCAGTATAAAGATCATTTTCAAAGAAGTATTCCAGCTCTTTGGTAAAGGCATCTTTACCTTCAAATAGTTCGATCAGAGAAGGAACATCGTGAAGAATATTCCAGCGGTATTGCCA
>JBDKTZ010000258.1:0-2989 GCA_039679975.1 Prolixibacteraceae bacterium | reverse complement strand
GATATGGTTGTGATGGTAAAAAATCCTGTTAATCCCGATGCTCAGCTATGGATGGGAGCCATTGAGCGATTTAGCAGGGCCGGAATCAAAAACCTGGTGGGAATCCATCGTGGATTTACTCCGTTCCGTGAAACCAAATACCGCAACTATCCCAACTGGACTACTTTCATTGAAGTAAAACGGCAATTGCCCAATTTGCCCATTATATGCGATCCAAGCCATATTGCCGGTAAACGTGAATATCTTTATGAAATAGCTCAAAAAGCATTCGATATGGGAATGGAAGGATTAATGATCGAATCTCACCGTGATCCTTCGTGCGCGCTCAGCGACAAGGATCAACAGGTAACTCCGGCTGATCTGGCAAAGATACTTGACAAACTTGTCATCCGCCATGTTTCAGTCGATAACAAGGAATTTGAAAACCGTCTCGAGATGCTCCGCAGCCGGATCGATGCTCTTGACACGGAGATGATGGAGATCCTGGCATCGCGGATGGAGATCAGCCGTCTGATAGGCCAGTATAAAAAAGAGAACAATGTGACTGCACTTCAGATAAGCCGTTGGACGGAGCTGATGCAAAAAAGGATTGCCCTCGGAGATAAACTGAATCTGAACAAGACATTTGTTCAGATACTCTTCCAGCTGATCCATGAGGATTCAGTACGCATGCAGACGGAGATCCTGGATGAAGAATAGAAATAAAGTTGTTTCGGTTGAACAAAAATGAAATAAAAAAAGAGCGGTGTACCGTTCTTTTTTTATTTCATTTTTGCCAACTTGAAAAGCGCCTGTTTCATGCTCTTTTCAATCAGCTCGTATTCCTTTTCTTCACGTCCCGCGTAAATAAACATCACTGCAAGTTGTCTGTCCCTGCCAAAAACCTGATAAACGATCCCTTTATTCAGGCGATATGCCTCACGCATGCGCCGTTTGAGCAGATTGCGCATAACAGCCCGTTTAAAATTCTTTTTAGAAACGGAAAAAGCGGCCTGTACAGGGTATTGAGCTGCCAATTCCATTCTCAGGTATACCACTTTGATTGGAAAAATAAAAAATGAATCTCCTCCCAAAAATAACCTTTCGATGGCCTTACGACTGCTAAGCCGTTCTTCCTTTGTTAAGCTAAATGATTTCATTGATCCTCAAAAATACAATAAAAAAGGGGAAAAAACTTTCCCCTCTTACTTCTGTTTTCAAAGAAGTTATTTGGCTTTTGTCTTATTATTCAGTCTGATAAACTGCTCCAGAGCCATAGTCATCGAAGGAGCCTGTGTTGTCGGGGCTTCTATATCAAGCCGCAATCCTGCTTCCTTCACGGCGGCAGCCGTAGTCGGACCAAAAGCAGCAATTTTGATGTCATTTTGTTCAAAATCAGGGAAATTCTGCTTCAGAGAAGTGATACCGGAAGGACTGAAAAAGACGAGAATATCATAATTAACATCTTTCAAATCAGACAAATCGCTGCTAACGGTCCTGTAAAAGACGGCCTTCGTATACTTAAAGCCTCCTTTGTCAAGCAGATCGGGAATTTCCTGTTTATGTATATGTGAAAGAGGAACAAGATATTTGTCATCTTTATGCTTTTTCATGAGCTCAGCCAGATCCGAAAACAAACCATTCCCGTAGAAAATCTTTCGTTTACGGTATACGATGTACTTCTGCAGGTAAAAAGCAGTTGCTTCCGAAATACAAAAATATTTCATCGTATCAGGTACTACAATCCTCATTTCCTGGCAAATCCTGAAAAAATGATCAATCGCAGTACGACTGTTAAAAATCACGGCACTATGATCCAAAATCTGGACCCGGGTTTGCCGAAATTCTTTGGCAGAAATTCCTTCAACCTGAATAAACGGTCTGAAATCCACCTGCACTCCCATTTTCTCTGCCAGATCAAAGTAGGGGGATTTTGCAGACTCAGGCTGCGGCTGTGAGACTAAAATTTTCTTGATTTTCAAGGATCTATTTGTTAATTGTTATTCATTAATTATCCCAGTACCAACTTGTAAAGAAATAATAATGGTAGTATTTCAAGGGTACAAAGGTACAAAATCATATAAAATATTGAAAAATGTTTTCTCATTAAAATTTTTACTCCCCGAAAGATTAATAAAAGATAAAAAACACATACCATGGACATTCCTGTAAAAATAACGAGCTCAGGTCTGGATAAAGGCGTGAAAGCCACAATCAAAGTCACTGGCAGCAAAAACAAACCGAGAGTCCTGTTATAAATATTCATATTAAACAGGAATTCAAGTGTTTCCTGAACTGTCCTGCTGATACTACCCTGTATATAGTATGCAACTCTCTTCAACCCGAAATAAGCGATCAATCCACCCAAAATAAATACATAGGAAACAATTCCGACCGGATGAAGTTTAACGTGAAAAACCTGCAAAGAATGAAAAATGAACAGGCTTAAGACAACATAAAACATAATATCAAGGCGAAATGAAGCATGAACCAGGCTTAGGGATCGTTCCCTGAACATTCGTGAAGCAGTAATATAATTCACCGTCGAACTCAGAAGCTGCCCCAAGTATTTGACAAAAAATAACCGTACAGTTCCCAGCAAAATCAAAGCAAAAATAAAGATACCCATTTGCCAGTCAGGAGAACTACGCTCGATTTTTCTTTCAGGCAGGATAATCTCAGGCTTCACAGGTTCTTCCGTCAGCAATACCAGCCGTTCAGGTTGTATAGGCGGAATAGGGATCAGATTCACATCATCTTGGAAAATCAGTTTTTTCAAAGAATTTTGTTTCTGAAGAACAGGAAAAAAATCCCGGTTAATCGTATCATTGGCCTTCAAAGGCGGAACATGCAAATCAGCCGGGAGCATAATCAACTGCCTGGTAAATTGAATGGAATCTGATAAGTGAATTTCAACCGATTGATGAAGCTGCTTTAATATCGTGTCATTCCGTGTATCCTGTAACATGCCGGCCTGTATGAGAATTGGGACAAAAGTAACTAAATTCCT
>JBDKTZ010000450.1:0-1991 GCA_039679975.1 Prolixibacteraceae bacterium | reverse complement strand
GATGTTATCCAGTGCCCCCTGATAATCACCGGCCATGGCACGGGCATTCAGCATATAGTAGCCGTAAAAGGTAGACATGCCATGCGCGCCCTTTTGAGCCAGCATATCCGAATTTGCCTTTTCGGGCGAAACCAATCCCGACATGGCCAGCAAAGCTGCAGCCTGCTTGGAATCGGCCATTCCTGGCACATGCTTCTTCAGCTTATTAACGGTTTCCTCGCAAAAGCGGGCTGTCGTTTCATCCTTAAGGATCGTGCAGAGCTCGGCTCCGGCCTCAAAGGTCATCACCATCAGCGACTGCAGTCCGGCATGTACGGCCTGCTGATTTCCGCTTGAAGGCCAGTCCAGAAACCGGTTCCCGTCAAGGATTTCTTTTCCCGCGGCATCGATTTTCGAGGCCAGGAGATGCAGCAGCCCGTTCAGGTAGCTTTGCTGCTCTTTCAGGTAATTGAGGTCTCCCCGATACAAGTACCAGTCGCGGTGGATCAGGATCCACCACATCGAATACGAACTGATGCCGTTCATCCAGTTGGGCAGCGGCGTCAGATCGCGCGCCAGGTCAAGGCTTTTCGGCACCACTTCATTGTAGCCGAACACCGAATTAACCGTCATCACCTCCGGATGCATATCGCCCAGCCATACCAGACGGTCACGTTTAATGCCATCCCACAGGTAGTTTTGCATGTTCAAATGAACGGTATAGGCGCCGGTCATCCAGATCTGGTTAAGTCGTTCATCGTTGCAACGGAACGACCCCTCATAAGGAATATCGCGGTAAGTGAAAATCGCGCTGATCTCTTTTATTTCCAGCTTGGTATCTGGTTCAATCAGATCGATGCGGACAAAGCGGAAGCCTGACTCGCCCACATCCAGCCGTCCCAGCCAGGGGAGGGTCGTCACAAAATCGCGCATGGCATGGTCGTTCGTCGCGGTGGTTTTCCCTGCATCGGTCATCGCTTCGCTTACCGACTCCCCAAAGCGGATGCGGACCTTTCCTGCAGGGTTACTGTTATTGATGGTTGTGACGATCTCAAGGCCTCCGTGAATTTCCCGGCCAAAGTCCAGTAAAATGCCCGGCTTACTTCCGCCCGTGCTTACAAGCGTGAGGTATTTTCCCCGATTGAGGTCCGCCTGGCCGATCCCCTTTTCCAGGATTGACGCAGCATTCTGAACCTGTTGCCCGCTTTCATCCGAAAGCCAGACAATCCTCGCCGGTGTCAGAAAGGTCCTGGTGAGGGCAGACGAACGGGCCAGCTTGCCGGCACTTTCATCGAACACGGGAGGTAATTGCGCCATTGTCGGATATAGGACGCATAACAGCAAAACGATCATCAGATAATTTTTCAACTTCATATCAGTGGAAATTTGTTTTTAAAGTGGCACGGAATCTCTCGTTCCCGAAAGATAACTCAGTTCCTATGTTTCAGAATCCTATTACAAAAATACTTATTTTGACCAAATCATCCGGTAATTGAACCGGCGGTTGGGCGCGGTATCGCCATCTGTACAAAAGGAGATGGGATCTTTCAGCTCAGACGGATTGTCGCTCCATTTAAAATCGAAGGTAAACCTGTTCCCGTTCAGTCCCAGAAGATCGCGCGGAATGGATAACTCCATCCTGTTTGCTTCGTACCGGTATGCCAGGTCGGCAACTTCTTTCCATGAACTGCCGTCATAGCGCATCAGGGTGGTTGTGGCTTCATTTTTCACCTTCCGGTTAACCAGGTAGTCATATCCATACCAGCCGGTTTGCGAGTTATTGTCGGCATCGATCAGCAGCAGCATCCAGTTATTCCCGGTGTGAGAGCTCAGATTGGCGGCCGTTTCCGCGTAAAAGCTGATCATCTTTTTCTCGCCCGAAACATTGCCGGTAATCACATCGTTGCGGCCCGAAGTGTTAGTGTAGCGAATGCCTGCATAACCAATGGCATCGCGGTGGAACGTGTCGCCACGCGTATCGCGGAATTCGTTGGTAATTTCCTCCCACTCAC
>JBDKTZ010000243.1:0-2198 GCA_039679975.1 Prolixibacteraceae bacterium | reverse complement strand
CGGAATTTCTTTGTCCATGAAGGAATTTATACAAAGAGCATCAGCTCAGATCCCGAATTTCGCAGGTCTGAAATTTACCCACAATAACTTTATTGAAATGCAGCAATGCCTGGAACTGGACAATCGTAAATGGGATATCCTTCATGGCTTTGATGAACTGCTTTTAGCCGGACTCGCATTTGGGGCAAAAGGTGCTGTAGGAAGCACTTACAATTTCATGGCAGCTTTATATTATGGCATCATGGACGATTTTGAAAAAGGGAATATGGAAGCTGCCAGGAAAAAACAAGGATTGTCAATCCAGGTGGTGGACATCATGAACCGATATGGCGGTCCTACCGCTGCGGGTAAGGCTTTGATGAAATCGGTGGGCATAGACTGCGGTGAATGCCGCATGCCAATAAAAAACATGGATACTAAGGAATATGAAGCTTTTGTAAAAGAAATTGGAAATACAGGAATTTTTTAACCGGAAAAATATCCGGCAAAAAATAAATCGTACCCTGCTACCCTGATCACTGATCTAAACTCAATGAAAGGTCCCGCATCTGCAATACGGGACCTTTAAAAGACGATGTAATTTGAATTAATTTTTTAAAGTTTTACAAATTTATGAAAAATTTAGGTGAAAAACGAAAAAAAAGGAAACCTGGAAAATCAGCCGGAACATCTCGGTTTCTCGTGGCGTTGTGCTGTGTAATTCAATTCTTGTTTTCGTTAAGTGTGTACGGACAGAGAACTGTAACTGTCAGTGGAACTGTTTCCGATCCGGATGGGCAATATTTACCTGGGGTAAACATTCTTAAAAAAGGTACCACCCAAGGTACAATTACTGACACAGAAGGAAATTACCGTATTGAAGTCCCGGAGAACACCACATTGGTTTTTTCTTTTATTGGTTTCAATACACAGGAAGTTCCGGTAAAAGATCAATCGGTAATCAATATTACTCTTGCAGTTGAAGATCAGTCTCTTTCTGATGTGATCGTTGTAGGTTACGGAACACAGAGTAAAAGAACTGTGACATCTGCAATAAGTAAAGTAAGCGGTGATGTGATGGAAAACGCTTCACTATCAACGGCAGGTGAAGGTCTCAAAGGTAAAATTTCGGGCGTACGGGTCTACACGACCAATAATACTCCTGGCGCTGAAGTTACCTTTCGCGTTCGTGACGGATCGTCCTTGGGGATGGACAACAACCCGCTTGTTTTGGTCGATGGGATCGAACGGACCATTGCCGGTATTAATCCAAATGATATCGCGTCAGTCGAAGTGCTGAAAGATGCTGCCTCATCAGCAATCTATGGTTCACGGGCATCAAATGGGGTCATTCTGATCACCACGAAGAGAGGCGCAGCAGATACTGCTCCTCAAATTACATTCAACAGTTCATGGTCATTGGAAAGCGCGATTGGCTTTATGGACTATTTATCAGCCGAAGAGGCGATTACATTGGAGCGTAACCGGCAACAATATAATCCCAATGCGAGTAAACTGTTATATGCAAATGGGTATGCCTATAGTACAGGTAATACGTCAGATTCTCATTTTTCAACCCGTTATCTGAATGAAGGCGAAGCTGTTCCCAATGGTTACAAAACTATGACAGATCCTTTGAATACAAGTAAAACTATTATATTCCAGGATAATGACTGGGTGGAAAAATGTTTCCCTGACGCCTTGTGGCAAAACTATGATTTAAGCATTAGCGGGGGTACCCAGGCAATCACGTATGCTGCAAGTATTGGTTATAACGATGATAGCGGTGTAGGTCTTGGCACCTCTTATGACCGGTTTACAGCACGGGCAAATGCCGATGTCAGAGTGACCAAAAAACTGAAATTCTCTGCCAATATGGACTTCAGTCAGTCGAACAGTGACGAGTTCTCCAACCAATATCAAATCATCACGCGGGGAATGATGACCGCAAGCACCCAGAAATTTAATTATGATGATGGCGCTTACGAAGGTACTCCAACCAAAGGGATGAACTCTTCTTCCATCAATCCTTTGTTTTATTCACATTATGCGACAAACGCCAACAGGGTTGACCGTACCGGTCTGAACGGTATATTGAATTATGATATTGTTGACGGTTTGAAAGCGAATGTGTCCGCATCTTTGTATACTGACCATTACAGGGCAGAATCCTTCAGGAAGGCAGATCCGTTTTATGCCCAGGCCCGTAATGCTAGATC
>JBDKTZ010000345.1:0-3588 GCA_039679975.1 Prolixibacteraceae bacterium | reverse complement strand
ATAATTGACCGATGTTGTAGTTTTAAACAGTCCGTACGAGCCAAGGGTTGTATTGCTTTTAATGTCCGGTTTTCCAGGCATTGGCTGAACCGGATTCAGCAAAATGGTACCTCCAAGGTTGGTGCCGAATTCAGTTGCTTTGGGGCCCTTGATAATTTCAATATTCTCAAGGTTCTCCGGATCGTAACTATCAATGGCTGTTTCACCGATCCCATTGGTAATGGGTATCCCGTTAAAATAGGCCCGGATCTTATTCGTCCCGTAAAGGGTTCTGGCCCCCACGCCTCGAATCGTAATCCTGTTCGTGTTGATGCCCCCGCCCTGAATATAAACTCCCGGTGTTTGATTAACGGCATCCGCCAGACCCGCCGGACTGAAGCGCTCCATCATGACCGGAGTGACCAGAGAGGTTGGAACAATTACCCCGCTCTTCTTAACGTGATCGGAAAACACAACCACCTCTTCTACAGTCAGCGTGTCACCGGGCGATTCTGCCGGACGGGAACCTGCTGTTTTGGAAAAACTTCGTCCCGTACCAGACTCCTGGCCGCTCAGTCCAGACACACTGTGAAGCAAAACAACTATACCGATCGCCCCATAGAACTTATTCATGTGAAATCCATTTTATCACTCCGCGTTAATATTCTACAACAGAACTGACAAAGAGTTTATAAAAAACAGGACTTTAATTTTTTCTTAACAATTCCAGGCATTTTTGTATCAGCAATCCTTAAGTTCTTTCATGCGGACTAAATAACAGACATTTACATACTTTTTTCCATAATTGTTCTAAAACATAAAATGAACAAATGCAGGTACGACCTGATCACGCGGATGCTATAAATTATATATCTTAGACTAATTTATGGTATACGAAAAGAATTGTGATAACAGTATGCGGCATGAACACGGGCAGGAGGATGATCATATTTTCTTTGCTTTTCTTTGCGATTAAGGCTTTTCCCCAGGATTCGCCGGAGAAGATGTTTTCAATGAGCTTTGATGAGCTCATGAATTTAAAAGTCACGACAGGGTCTAAATATGAGAGCAGTGTAGGAAAAACGCATTCGGCGGTACATGTTATTTCTGCCCATGAAATTCAGGCCTACGGAATTGAAAACCTGGGCGAACTTTTAAACCTGATCAGAGGTATTTATATTTCCAACGATCGCAATTATATCTATGTCGGCGTACAGGGCTTTAGCCGCCCTACCGATTATAACAACCGGCTGTTGCTCATGATCGATAATCATATCCTGAATGAAAATGTATATGGTTCGGCACTCATGGACAATGGGTTCGGACTTGATATGCAGTTCATCGAGCGGGTGGAAGTGATCACCGGCCCCGGTGCTGCCCTTTATGGAAACGGTGCAATGATGGCGGTGGTGAACGTCATCACCATACCGGAAGAAGAGAAAGGAAATAAAGTACGGCTAAAAGCGGGCAGTAAAGGTATCCTTGGATCAAGTTTCGCACTTAGTGACAAGCATGAGGCGTCATCCTGGTTTGTGAGCGGTAATGCCTTCAAGTCTTCCGGTGAAGATCTTTTTTTTAACGAGCTTACCGGGCAAGGTAACAGCGGACATGCGGTCGGGCTGGATGATGAGGAAGTATACTCGGCCTATGCACAATATAACCAGAAAAACTTCGGGGTAAAACTGCTGGGATCTCACCGGATGAAGGGAATACCTGCCGGCCCGTGGGAAACCAGACTGGACAAAAGGTCGGAATCTGTTGACGAACGGGCTTTCGGTGAACTGAACTACCAAAGGTCATTTTCAAATCAATCGGTTCGATTAAGCTCCTCCTGGGATCTCTACCGCTATAAAGGAGAGTATGGTTATGCCGATGCGGATTACTATTATGACCAATCTGTTGGCAGTTGGGGAAATTTGCAATTGGAATACCAGATTGATCTGGATCCGAAAAGTAAACTGATCGCAGGAGCCGAATGGCATTATTCGGCAAAATCAAATTACAGGGAAGAAGAGGATGGTATAGAGCTTTTCTATAAAAATAACCGGTTCAGTAATTCATCCTTGTTTGTTCAGTATGACTATATTTTAAACAGCAAGTTCCGGTTTCTGGCCGGACTAAGACTGGATGATTACAGTTATACCAATGCGTCATTGAGCCCTAGAATAAGCGCCATTTATACACCAAACAACAATCTGAATATCAGATATTCATTTAACAAAGCTTTCCGCGCGCCCAATTTTTATGAAATGTTTTATGAGTCGGAAGGTGAAAATACATCAAACCCTCATTTGTCGCACGAGAATATCTTCTATCATGATCTGGATATCATGAAAAAACTGACTGACAACCTGCATGGAGGCGTTTCCTTTTTTTGGTACCGGATGAAGAAAATGATCGATCCCATTATTAATCACGAAGAGCTCACCATGTTTATTAATACCGGTGACGGCAGCGGAAGAGGCGGACAGGCTTATTTAGAAGGAAGTTTGTTCAAAAATCTGACCTTTCACATGTCATATACTTATCAGTATCTGACTACACACAATTCGCCCGAAAATAAATCCAGGGCTACCAACTTTCCTGCCAGTATGCTCAAGGCACGCCTGATTTGGCAGATACCTAAAACAGGAAGCCTGGGTTGGCAAAACGGATGGGAAAGCAGCCGTAAAACGATTGACGGTGAAAAAACATCATCGTACTGGTCAAGCGCACTGAATATAAAAACAGTTCCGTTGTTTGACCGGTTGAGCTTTATGCTTAAAATCAATAATCTTTTCGATCAAATATATTATCACCCTGCCGGTTTGGAACATACAATGGATCAAATCGTTCAAGCACGCAGGTATTATTTGTTCAGCGTAGAGGTCAAATTATGAAGCGGCTTATTCACATGGCCATTCTTACCGCTATTTTACAGGTACTTAGCTCCTCAGCTTTTGGATTAGCCGGCGGAGTGGATGAGTATTTGCTAAAAGCAGTTTTTTTTGAACGGTTTACCCGTTTTGTCGATTATGGTATCCCCGAACCGGATGATCATGAATTCTTTGTAATCACCGTTTTTGGTGAAAATCCATTTGAGAACCGACTCGAACAGGTCTACAAGGACTACCGGATCCTGAATAAAAAAGTAAAAATAGTTTATGCCGCCCGGATCGATGAAATTGGCACACCCGACATTTTATATATCGGAAAAGACAAAAAAGCTGAACTTGAAGATTTACTTGTTCATATTCAAGGCCTCAAAACCATCACAATTGCAGATTCTCCTGCCTTTTCTGCGAGCGGTGTAATGATTAATCTGCAAGTGATTGATGAGAAAATCAGGTTTGAAATAGATGTTGAAGCAGCTGCCATGCAAAATATTAAATTTGACAGGATCCTTTTGATCAATGCAATTATTGTGAAACATCAAACGGACAGATAAATGAAGCTACTAAACAGTTTAAGAGCGCGTTTAATTATTCCGGTCATTCTCATCTCTCTGACTCTCTTAACGGTCACCATTGTTTTTCTGGGACAAAGGCAACTGAGCGACGTCAGGCAAAATGCCATTAACCAGGCCAGGGCCAATCTGCAGATGATCGCTGATTATGCCAGCGTTCCTCT
>JBDKTZ010000558.1:0-5720 GCA_039679975.1 Prolixibacteraceae bacterium | reverse complement strand
ATCTTTTATGGATTAATCTGTTAAATGGTCGCTTAAAAATAACTTAATTATCATCTTCCTGTTCAATGGCCGTCAAAGGAGTCACGTTCAGTTCATGTCCGTCGTATCCGAAATTCTGATTGATACGTCCGTCAACATTGGCGTTGATACCGACCTGAGGAACGCACCAGAAAGAATGGTAAGGACTCATTTTATAGATTTGTCCGTTGTTTGACCGGATGTTTTTTCCATAGAAATTATTCTTTTCCATGATCCAGTCATAATAAAAATTAGTAGTCCCGTAATTATTCATCGAATAGGTTTTACCCTTATAGGTCTTCCCGGTCTTTGCAAACAACAGTGATACCCGATGCAGCTCGGTACAACGGGGTTCTTCAAAATAGAGTTCGCGGGCCCGTTCATTTAACACCGTTTCAATAGAGATTTTACTTGCATCGGCATACGGATCGCAGCCGGCTCGTGTGTGTACTTCGTTAATATCGGCCATCGCAGCAGGCAAGTTATCTTTCCAGATATAAGCCTCAGCACGCAACAAATAAGTTTCCGCCAAACGGTATACATAATAATTACAAGCACCTCCCCTGGGCTGAGCTGTTTTAGGGTCGAGTGAGTACAACTTGTAATGCGGCCAGCCATACCAGTTACAGATCGTGTCGGCTGTCAATGCTTTCCCGTTAGCACCATACTTCTGCAATGGCTTTCCATAATAGGAACCTGCACTTTTCTTATTATTGTAGACCAAATCTTCCATACTCATCCAATTGTATTTTTTATGGCGCAGGTCTTTGGGATCATCCCAGATTTCCTTTGCATGATAATCGCTTGGAGGAGTACGCCCGATGCCTCTGCCAAAAGTTTCCACGAGCTTAATTTCCTGGTTAGGGGAATCGCTCATACCTTGCTTTCCGTCCGGTGTTTTGACCATATTGGCGCCGGTTTTACTCCAAAAAGGCAGGGTTGCACGCATTGTTTGGGAAGTCATCCGCGAGTCGACCAGATCTTCATTGGAGATGACCATGTATAAGACTTCCTTGTTAGCCGCTAAAGCCCTGTTGGCAGGCCAATGCAGACGTGCAATTACGTCATTCCGGACAACGCCCAAATTAGTAAGATAATCACCTTGTTCTTTCGGTATTTCGCCGAAGGGAGTCCTCATCAGACTGTAAACTCCACCGTCGATGACTGCAGAGGCCGAAGCAATGGCATCGTCGAATTCACCTAAGGCCAGGTTGATCTTGGTCAGCAAATGATAACATGCACCCTTGGTAACCCATCCTCTGTCGACATTATCTGTACACCATTTTGCGGCAAATTCCATATCCTTTTTAATCTTTCGCAAGATAACCTCACGTTCGGTAGAATAAAAATCAACCTTGGGTGAGGTAATTTCACGGCCAACAAAAGGACAGTCTCCAAATAATTGGGTCAGCCAGTAATAAATGTAAGAGCGATGGAAATAGGCTGCACCCAAAATGGCATTTTTTTCATTTTCATCATCGAACGGTGTTTCATTGATCCGTGCAATAACGATATTGGCAAATTTGATCCCTGCATAACCATCGCGCCAGTACCAGTTAATCGCCACCTGATTCCCGCCTTCGATCGGCGAACTGGGTGTCATGGTCAGATCCAGGTTCTGGCAGGTTCCCGGATTATCATTCATCCCTTCGGCGGTCATGTCTGAAAGAATGTACTGTGTGAGTAACGGAGCAGGGTCACCGAAGAATTCATTACGAACGTGTTTGTCACATGCCGTGATCGCGGCTTCTAAACCACGGGCATCAACAAAAGCCGATTCAGGCGTATAAATTGAAAGTGGTTTCGGCTCCAGCCATTCTTCTGAACAATTGGTCGTGACCAATACCAAAACCAATACAATAAGGATGTGATAGAATTTTTTATTTAAAGCTTTCATCATGTGTCATATTAAAGATTTACACTCAAACCAATGGTAAAGCTTCGGGGCGCCCGGGTAAGCGTTTCGGGATCCCAGTAATTTTTAGGCCAGTGAGGCGCCCAGACCGCCAGGTTACGAATTGATCCGGTCAGCTTAAGACCGGATATTCCCGCCTGATGCACTACCTCCTGAGGGAAATTGTATCCGAACGAAATGTTGTCAAACCGAATGAACGATCGTTCCCTGTAAACATTGAAATCAATGCCACCGGTTTGCGAACGGATACGTGAATAATCATTGATCGGGTTTTCGGGTGTCCAGTAAGGTGTATCATAGGAATTTTGACGTTCCACAAAACCATCCGAGTTTTTGGCTGCATTGAACGTTGTTAATTGTCCCCATTGCGAATACAGCATCATCGAAACCTCAAAATCCCTGCAGATAGTGAACAGGTGGCGCATACTCCACCTGAATTTTGGCTGACTCTTTCCCAGAAATTCCTTGTCGATGTCGTTGTACTTATAATCACCGTTCACATCCTTCAAATGGAAATCGCCGGGAAACTGGCCATATTTCTTTGCCTCATCAGCCTGGTCCAGTTGCCACACTCCCAGTACACGGTAGTCCCAGATCTGGTCGATGGGCCGGTCAATGAACCATCTGTTATTGATATCATCTGCTTCTTTTTGCCCAATGACGTTCCCTTCCTCATCGGTTACATCCACTATATTGCCGTACAGGTGAACGATATTGTTCTTGTTGGTATAGAAAGTCACATTGCCGTTCCATCTGAAATTTTTCGAATCAACTATTTTGGCATTCAGCGACAATTCCAGGCCTAAGTTGTCTACCTGCCCCATATTTGCAACCGTGCTGGTAAATCCTGAAACATTCGTCATTTTCCGGTCGACCAGCAAATCGAGTGTGCTCGATTTATAGACATCAATGCTTCCTGACAGTAAGTCGTCCATAATTCCAAAATCGAGTCCCAGATTCGCAGACCGGGTCCTCTCCCACTTTAAGTCATAATTTGCCATCCTGCTGACATACAGCTGGCTGGCCTCATAGGCAGAACCCGAAATGGTCTGGTAAGGATACTTCCCCGTACTCATGTTCGACAAGGCATCATAAATCCCGATGGCACGGTTTCCGTTTTCACCCCATGAGAGACGAAGTTTACCATAAGTCAGAATGTCATTCTTCAGAAAATTTTCCTCACTGAATATCCATCCCAAGGCCGCAGAAGGAAATGTGCCGTAAGGATTATTCAAACCGAAAGCGGAATAACCGTCCCGCCTCATGGATAAGGTGACCATGTATCTTTGCTTCAATGAATAAAACAGACGAGCCATTAAGGCGCTCGCAGTCGAATACTCATCATTACTGCTGATGACGGTCGATGTACCTTTTCCTGCTCCCATATTGTGATATCCCAGCACATCTGAAGGAGAAAAACCCTCAGTAGTCATTTTATCCCACCAGGACTGGCGTTTTTCAGCATTTGCCAGCAATGTTACCTCAAACCGGTGAATATCATTCATGGTTTTATTCCACCGGACAATATGATTCATTTCCCATCCATACAACGATGAGTTATTCCGCTCGGCCAGTCCTCCCTTTTTACCCCATTCCTGATGCAAGGCCGACTGGTGGTTCATAAAGTCCGCATACTCAAAACGCGGAGCAAAATCGATGTTATATTCGATGTTAAAGGGTAGTTTGAGTTTGGCAAATAAATTATTTGTCCATGTTCGGATAACAGATCTTCGGGTAATAAAATGCCTGTCATAATCGGGAGCTATTGACGAAACAGGGTCATCCGTCGTACTGTATCTCAATGTTATTCCATCATCCTGATATCGGGACCCATAGGGTGAATTGGTCCTGTATTGGTCTATATTAACGGGAACATAACCTTCGTTCCGGCTGGAGAAAGTTGAATTAATGCCAACTGTCAGCCATTTTGTAACCTCCGACTCCAGTTTCAGTAGACTTCTTACCGAATTATATCTTTCTCCAATCACATTTCCTTTGTTATCTTCATAGCCCAAAGACCAATAATATTTAACGGAGTTTGCATTTCCCGTAATGGAAACATTATAATCCTGACGACTGCCTGACTGAAAAATATAATCTTCCCAATCAATATATTTTCCCGCTTTGTAATTTGCAGCTTCAATTGCACCTAATCCCATACGCGACAAATAAATATCGGTTGGATCGTTTTGATTTCCGTCACGCCACATTTCCAAAGTAACCCCTTCAGGCAGATTATTCGGATCATCGTAGATATAGAGTTTGTCCTTTTGCGACTCATTGTAGTAATTCATGGATTTCATCACGTCCTGCCGCCATTTCATAAATCCTTCATGGTCACGGACTCTGGCCATCCGGGCTATAGGCTCTACGCTGTAGCTGGCATTAAAATTGATCATCGGTTTCCCGCCTTCTTTTCTGGTTTTGGTCGTGATCAAAATGACACCATTCGCAGAACGGGCGCCATAAATTGCTGCAGACGATGCATCTTTCAAAATATCGATCGTCTCGATATCATTAGGATTTATATTCGCCATATCTCCGTTGAAAATAATTCCGTCGAGGACGATCAGTGGGTTAGAACTCGCTTTCAGGGTATTATCTCCCCTGATTTGAAAATCACCGCCTCCTTTTGCTGAAACATCGAAGTTGACTTCAAGACCCGGTACGTTTCCCCGAAGAACATCAGTGATCCGCTTAGGATTTTCATTTTCTACCGTCTCGCTTTTGATAGATGTAATAGAACCTGTAAGGTCTTTTTTCTTCATTGTTCCGTAACCGACCGCAACAACTTCTTCCAACCCGATTGTTTCTTCCTGTAAGGTAACATTGATCTGAGATTCATTTTCAAAGGCAATTTCCTGCGTTTTCATTCCAACAAATGAGATTACGAGAGTACTCTTACTTGAGAAGCCCGTTAATATGTAATTCCCGTCAGTGTCGGTAATTGTTCCGATCGATGTATCCTTAATATACACGGTAGCCCCCGGCACCGGTTTACCCTGCGAATCAATTACCTTTCCTGAAATGGACCTTTTTTGTTCTGATTCTGAATTCTGCCAGGCAGAACCAACCTTGTCGGCTCCGATGGAATAGCCTGCCTGAAAGCAAAAGCAAAGGATCAAAACTACCCGGAGGAAGAGCCTCGAGGGTCTGCTTCCCTTCCGAATTCGGGGAAGAGTCACTTTCATTCCATTTTTTTCCATAAATTTGAGATTTAAATTTTTTACTAAAGATTCGTGTCTGTTCGACCCAGACACCGCTGAAACAGGGGGATAATGCAATATCTCCCTGCTTTTATTTTAAACTATTGATGAATTCCCATCATAGGCTTTGGATCACAAGCGATTGATCGCGACCAAATTCTTAATCTTTTGCATATCTCCGTCCTCTGCCGCTTCCAGAACAGACCCCATGTACACATCTACATCGCCGGCAGTCATTGGCACCGGCATATTTTTCAGTTTTGATTCCAGCTTTGGGTTCTTTGCTGCCTCGAGACATCTTCGCTTATGTTCTTCCGTATACCCGGGAACAGCTTTTAGCGTTGTGGGAAACCCGATATCTTCCGACAGCTTTATCATGCCTTTTGACAGTACCAGACCTAACTTTCTTCCCGCGAACTGATCAGGATTTTCTGTGATATAACCTGCTTTCTTATAGATTTCTCCCACTTTCCTTAACCGTTCTTCAACAGCGGTAGAGAAAAAGACAACATAATAGGGATTCATCAGCGCACAAGCCCTGCCATGCGACAGGATATCGGTCATTGAAAAACTATTCAGGT
>JBDKTZ010000131.1:0-2984 GCA_039679975.1 Prolixibacteraceae bacterium | reverse complement strand
CTTCCATCTTGGTACTTGATCTTTTTTCTGATTTATTATGTATATTCCAGGGAGATCATTATTTTTACTGGAAATTATCATTTTCTTTTAAAACAATCAACCGGAAAACAATTAACATGAAAGAAGTCATTCGTTTAATCGACATCGTTAAAAATTATAAAGTTGGCACACAGGTTGTCAGGGCATTACGTTCAGTGAGTCTGCAAATCAATGCAGGTGAATATGTTGCGATCATGGGGGCGTCAGGATCAGGCAAATCGACGCTGATGAATGTGCTGGGATGCCTGGATACGCCCACCAGCGGCACTTATATATTAAACGGGCAGGATGTGAGCCATTTGATAGATGATGAATTGGCCGAGATTCGAAATTCAGAAATTGGTTTTATATTTCAGACTTTTAACTTACTGCCACGGAACTCGGCTTTGGAAAATGTAATGCTTCCTCTGGTATATGCAGGGGTCAGAAAGGACACGCGGCTGGAGAGGGCGGAACAAATGCTCACTGATGTTGGTCTGGCTGACCGGGTTGATCATAAACCCAATGAATTGTCGGGAGGACAGCGTCAACGTGTGGCTGTAGCCCGAGCTTTGATTAATAATCCTGCAATTCTGCTGGCCGACGAGCCTACTGGAAACCTTGATTCCAGGACTTCGGAAGAAATTATGCAGTTATTTTCAAACATCCACAAACAAGGAAACACGTTGATTGTTGTAACGCACGAGGAAGATATAGCCCGTCATGCGCACCGGATTATCCGGTTGAAGGACGGCCAGATCGAATCGGACGTGATGAATCCAAATCCCATATATTAATGGCAAAAGAGGTACGGATATATACCAAGACAGGCGATGATGGCACTACCGGATTGATCGGTGGGAGCAGGGTAAAGAAATATGATGTCAGGCTGGAGGCTTACGGTACAGTTGACGAATTGAACAGTTACATTGGCCTGGTATTAACAGCTGAGATTGATGAAAGGACAAGGAAAATGCTGACGGAAATACAATCGAAGCTCTTTGTTATTGGTTCTCAACTGGCAATGGATGATGAAGCAGGAAAAAATATAAGCCGGATCCCGTGTTCAGAGCAGGACATCGGGAGGCTTGAGCACGAAATGGATCAGATGCTTGAATTACTGCCCCGGTTAAACCATTTTGTTCTGCCGGCAGGAAGCCCGGGAACTGCTTATGCCCACATTGCGCGAACAGTCTGTCGCCGGGCGGAACGACGTATCGTGGAGCTTTCAGACAAGAAAGAAGTTGATCCGAATCTGATCAAATACATGAATCGTCTTTCCGACTACCTTTTTGTGTTGGCCCGTAAAATAAATCAGGATAGTCATTGTGATGAAATACTTTGGATCCCGGTTAAAAAGTAAGCTTTTCGTCAGGAATATAACACCCTTAAATGAATTTACAGATGTCATAAAAGAGATGTATTTTGCGCGTAAAAAAATTAGGGTCATATGAGTTATTTTTTTATATATTCGCAAAAGCAAAAAAATGCAATAACTAAATACCTTCGAATATGTACTGGACGTTAGAACTGGCATCAAAACTTGAAGATGCACCCTGGCCGGCAACCAAAGATGAGTTAATTGATTTTGCAATTCGCTCAGGAGCACCGCTTGAGGTTATTGAAAATTTGCAGGAAATTGAGGACGAAGGCGAGATCTATGAAAGTATTGAGGACATCTGGCCTGATTATCCCAGCAAGGATGATTTTTTCTTCAACGAAGATGAGTATTAAGAGAACAACTATGGGCAATAAATAGCAGGAGCCTGATCCTGCTATTCTTTATTTTTTTCCTGCTTTTCAGCCGGCTCACTTTCGCTTATGAAAATGTCAGAATAAGATTTTGGTCTTATCGCATCCAGCCAGATAAATCCAGGAAGTGTTTTTTCTTCATTCGTGACATCGGGGATTGGGGATAACCGGCCTTCGGGTGATGTAACAAATACGATCCGTGAAACTTTTCTTTCTTTCAAAAATATCAGGATATTGCTTCCTGTAGCTTTGTTTAATCCGATAATGCCATTATCATCACGGGCATAATAAATGGATTCTCCATTTCCGTCCACGTCGATTTTGTAAAGATCTTTCCTTTTGATAAACCCGGTCATATCCCTGCCTTTGATCTGATTGAATTTTGCAGAGTCCTCCTGTGCAATAATAAATGCATTTTCCTTCATTTCAACCGTTTGATTTTCCTTATCCTGTGTAATCATTTCGATGTAATCTGAAGTCATCTGATTGGTTCCTGACCAGACTACAGGCTCTTTGAACATCTGAAGTGTTGAATCTTTAGACCAGTATACAAGTGAATCACATTTTCCCTGCATATCGGCCCGGTAAAAACGAACATGAAAATAGGCCTTAACCAATTTTTGATCCGGAATACTGTCGGGGATTGTCTTGAGCGTGTCGGCGTGAAGAAAAAGTGTGTCCTGTTCCGAATAATACCAGAATTCGGCTGAATCGGTAACTTGTGATGTCTTCTTAATATCATTGTAAATAGCTCTGTTCCCTTTTACAATCACTTTGTTTTTAATATCGTGAATATCTGCATTCCCGCGTGCAATCCCATCACCGCTCACTTTATCGTAAAAGATCGAGTCGGCAGTGACTTTCTGTTCTTTGGAAGTGATCACCGGACGTTTAAACAAATCTGCTTTGCCGGTCTTCGTATTATAGAAACCATCAATGGCGTAAAGATTATTCTTTTCGTTATAAATGTTAGTAGGTCCAACGATCGAAGCAATTCCGGTTTTCATCTCGTAAATCAAGGTATCTGATTCAAGTGTATAATCGTCGGTCACGGTCTTCACTTCAGTCTTGAAATAGGCTTTGTCCTGATCCACGTAATATTCACCGATCTTGCTGGTTAAGGTAGTGGTGCTGTCAACGATGGTCCCGTAGGTGTCATAATAACCTATCCCTCTGTTCATGTCGTAATTCAGGGAATCAGTCGTCAGCGTGGT
>JBDKTZ010000036.1:0-6902 GCA_039679975.1 Prolixibacteraceae bacterium | reverse complement strand
CGTGCAATGGCCTGCATCAGGTTGTGGCCTTTCATCGGTTTGTCGATATACATGGTATGACAACATGGCACATCAAAACCTGTGAGCCACATATCCCGCACAATCACCAGCTTGAGAGGATCGTTATTATCTTTAAAACGTTTTTCCAATTTTTTCTTGTTTTGTTTGGTATAGATGTGTGGCTGTAACAATTTGCGCTCAGAAGCCGAGCCGGTCATCACAATTTTAATCGTGCCTTTGCTGGGATCAGTATCGTGCCAATCAGGGCGCAATTCCACAATGGCATCATATAAGTGAACGCAAATATCACGGCTCATGGCCACTATCATGGCTTTGCCATCTATCGACTCAGTGCGTGCTTCAAAATGTTCTACCAGATCGGCAGCCACTTGCTTAATGCGCGGTTCAGCCCCCACCAGTTTTTCTAAACGGCTCCATTCCCCTTTGGTTTTTTCGCGGTTAGAAACGTCTTCTTCGTCTTCCACCACTTCTTCAACTTGATCAGACAAAGCTTCGATTTCGGCATGATTTAAATCTAGCTTGGCAAGGCGGGATTCATAATAAATCGGCACAGTTGCGCCATCGTCAACGGCATCTTGAATGTCGTAAATAGAAACATAATTACCAAATACTGCGCGCGTGTCTTTGTCTTCAAGGGCAATCGGTGTACCTGTAAAACCAATAAAAGAGGCATTGGGCAAGGCATCACGCATGTACTGGGAAAAGCCGAATACAAGCTTGTTACCTATCACATTTTTGTCTTTATCTTTCACTTTTACAAAGCGGCCTTTTTGGCCATACTGGCTTCGGTGTGCCTCATCAGAAATGACCACAATATTATGGCGATTGTTTAAGACTGGGTAGGCATTTTCGCCTTCTAATGGTGAGAACTTTTGTACCGTGGTAAAAATAATGCCGCCCGATTCCCTTTCCGAGAGCAACTGGCGAAGTTCATCTCGATCATTAACCTGTACCGGTGTTTGCTTAAACAGTTCCTGGGCATTGGAGAATGTTTGGAAAAGTTGGCCGTCCAGATCGTTGCGATCCGTTACCACTAATAAGGTCGGGTTATTCATCTCCGGCTGCTGCAACAACTTACCGGCATAACAACACATAGAGATACTCTTGCCCGAACCCTGGGTATGCCACACCACACCAGCCTTTTTGCTGCCAGGCACCACCTCAGCGCCATAGTTTGCGCGCTTTTCTGCCACACCTTTCGGCTCCTGTGCAGCAATGATTGTGGCTTTTACCGCTTCTCGCACAGCATGGAACTGATGATAACCGGCAATTTTTTTGATGATTGCTCCACCATCATTTTCAAAAAGCACAAAAAAGCGGATGTAATCAAGCAACATTTCGCGGTCGAAAAAACCCCGCACGAGGGTTTCCAGTTGCCATTCCAACAATGGTTTATCATCTTCATTCTTGACAGCACGCCAGGGTGAAAAGCGTTCCTGGTTTGCCGTTAGCGCACCAATCCGAGCGTTATATCCATCACTCACCACCAACGCTTCGTTAAACACAAAGAGGTCGCTGATTTCATCCTTGTAGGTTTGCAGCTGATTAAAGGCATCCCAGATATCGACGTTCTCATCGTCAGGGCTTTTAAGCTCTAAAACTGCAATAGGCAAGCCATTAATAAAACAGACCACATCGAGACGGCGCGGTCTTTTTGTTCCTTGAATGGTGAACTGGTTTACTGCCAAAAAACTATTATTTGCGATGTTTTCAAAGTCGATCAAAAAAGCGCGGTCTTGAATAGTCTCATCATCTTTACGATATTCGACAGGTACACCTTCCAGTAACAAGCGGTGAAAGGCGTGGTTATTAGTTGTCAAATCGAGGCTTTCAGATTTTAAAACAAGGGCGATGGCTTGCTCAATAGCATTAAAGGGGAGATGCGGATTAATTTTCTCCAGCGATTCTTGTAGATAACGCTTTAAAATCACCTCGCGGTAATCTCTGCGTTCGGGTTTGTCTGAATCGGGGGCAATGTCAGGGCCATATTCCACTTCCCAGCTGTTAGCACGAAACCATTCAAGGCAGTGTTGTTCTAATTGGTCTTCGTTCATAGTTTAACCCCTATTCCTCCGCGAACTCGGCGGCGTCAACGGATAGTTCACCAGAGAGGAGCTTTGGAAGAAGAGAATCGCGAATATTTGACAATTGAATATCTTCCTCATCTTTCAAATACCGTTCTTGCATAAAAGGTGCGAGAATTGATTTAGAAAATATATGAATTATTGTATTATCTTTTGGTCCAAAAAATTCAACTTGAGATATCACATTAAAGGTTATTTGTGGAAAAGTACCTGATCGAGATTCTGCCATCATTTGTAAAAAATCAATAGTCTCCTGTTGTGTAAGAATGAAATAAAGGAATTTTGAATCAATATCGGCAATTGGCCTTAATACCATTAATTTTGTAGATACAACATGTTCTTTGCCATCAAAAAAAACATAAGCAAATCTTTTGTTTTCAGGACGAATTTCACTATATAAAATATCATCTTTTTGAATTGATTTTTTAGCTTGCCCGGGAAGTGTTTCGACGGTTGATTTATTGGAGTGTAAAACTTTTCCATTTTGAATATCACCAGTATTGAGAAAAATCACTTCGGATACAGTTTTCAATGGATAAGTTTTCGAAATAGTATTTAAGTAATCACCAATTTTCTTCACCCCCCACCCCTCTGGAATCAAACCAACCTCACTCTCCACCATAGCCGCCGGGAATAGCTCTGCTGTGCTCTCAAGTTGTGCATATTCATCCGACTGTTCGGCTTGCAGTTGATCTAACTCTTCATCGGTCTTGCCGGAGATGGCACTCATGGCGGCGCGGGTTACACCCTCGGCATTTTCACCTGCTTCAATGGCGGCGATTTTGGCTTTAACAGGATCAAAATCCACAAACCAGCTTTTGAATATTGCTTGTGCTATTGATTCAAGGGTCTGGTTGATCTGGTGGTTGAGTTCGATTTTATCGTCAAGAGAACTTAGATATAATGAAATTTTTTGTTGTTGTTCTATAGTTTCAGGTACAACTACTTCAATTGGATGAATATAGTTTCTGTTCAAACTTGGAACAGCACTTCCAGAGTTATATTTGTTTAAATCTAGAGTCTTCAAAAAGTAATATATAAATTTTGGATCTGAGTTATGAAATTCTTTTACAAATAATGTTGTGTTGAGTGGCCAGTAGTTTTTTCCTATGTACAAAGGTTCTCCTATGTTCCCACTTCTGCCAATCGTTACTCCTGGTCCTTTTGCTTTAAATTCAGTATGGTAATCGACAATACCATTGGAAGCTACGACAGGATAATTTCCTTTTTTTCGGCTATTTTTTGGCAAATCATGTCCTCTCTGAAAAGTAACCAGTTTTCCAAGAGTGATTTTGTGAAATCCTTTTGGTATTTTTTCTTTTTCCATTTCTTCTACTTCAACCGGAGTTTTCATTTGAGCACCCTCATAACATTTCCGTTTTCAAGGACATGTTTTTTGTTCAAACTCCGATTATATCTTCCTGAAATACTTTTTATTAAATCTTTTACTGCTTGCTTTTCGTTTCCTTTCGGCAAAATTAACTTTCCATTTTCATGATCTAATTCAAAACAAATTCTTTCTTGAACTTCCTCCTTCAGTTCTCTTAATACCTGAAAGTCTATCTCATTAATATAATCTTTAAATGAAGGATTAATTAGCATTGATTGTAGTGTTCTGTCATTTTCTACAAAAATTTTTATTTTTGTAAGGCTTGCCCCATCAGTTGAGAATATCTCAAAAGTTTCGATGATTAACAAGGCTTCTCTCTTTTCTTCTTCTTTCATATCAAAAATCAATTTGAAGTTTTCTTTATTGAAAATTATCGAATCTGATGCGTCTTCAGAATGTTTAAAGATTAAATCTGCTTGGTCATCTACCTTAAATTCTTTTTCTTCCTTTATCTCATTAAAAATGGATTCTCCAAAATAAACGTTATAAACACCTTTATTATTAAGAACACTTGAAGGAGCTGTTCTTCTTATCTGGCCGTACGTGGTATTTCCTTTCTTAAGGTAAATCATAAATCCAACTAAATGTTTTTTGATTTTGTCTAGATCATTTTCATTTTCATTAAGTGTAAACGCTTTCTGCTCAAAATACTGCCAATTTTGAAGGGATCTCAAGTCAATTGATTCAAGATTTTCCAATGGAATCGAAGGATTATATGGTACAATCGTTTTCCCTACAGTACTTTGAAAATTTTTCTCAAGCCATTTTAAAAATGTTTTGGATATTTCTTTGCTGGTTGCTATGTTCGAAAATGTATATCGTGTAGTTCCTTGATGACGATATTTCTTTATAAAGCAAATTTGAGGATAATCTTTTTTATCTAGCTCTGGTAATTCTATATTCACCATTTTACTCATCCTCTTCTATCAATAAATTATTACTTAGCTTTTTAATTCTAATAGATTTTTTTCTGTTTGAATGAACTCTTTTACTTAAGAGAAAATATTTTTCACTATGGAGTTCTACTTCATAAACATTGTATTTAAATAAGATTTTCAATAGTGGGTTTATGCAAAAAAGAGACGTTTCGATGTATAGGTAATATATTATCAAAAATAAAATTATTAAAGAGATAAAATTATTCAAATTAATATCATTGTTTGAATTTGTAAGGGGGACACATAAAGGAATAATATATGTAACTATAAAACTAAGTGTTTCAGAGTTCTTTTCTGAAATAATATTTATTTCTTCTACTCTAGGGGCTATACTAGCTATTTCTTTGAACAATAATCTAGTAGGAATGTAACTTGAAAGAAAGAGTATTATTAAATATGCTAATAATTTTATGTTAATATCAAGGTTTTGAACTAGTAGTAAAGCTGCCAGAGGTAAATATGCGAAATAAAATAGTATAGTTTTAGATACAAAACTCAACATTTTAACACATTTTCCTAACACAGACTTATTAATTATCAGTTTCCTTATTCTTAATTTTATTACTATTTTTACTCTTTATCGGCAAGGTCGCTCGACTACGAGCGTGACAAGACACGTTAAAGACGAATGTTACGGCTTCCTTGTTTTTGGACTCACTATATTTGCCTTTTCCAGCTCTTATTGAGTAGTCTTGGGGTACATCTTACCCAATTGCCATCTTAGGTAGTAATTAATAAAAATTACTCCGGCTAGATGTTATAATTACCATAACCCAACCCCGCCAAATTCTTTTTAATCTGCGCTTCCAGTTTCCCGCTTTCTTCAAATTGTATTTTCAACTGGCTGGTGAGTTCGGCCATTTTGTCGGCAAAGGGAATTCCATCGTCTTCCTCCACTTCTGCGCCCACATAGCGGCCAGGAGTCAGTACAAAGTCATTCTTTTTAATAGCCGCTAAATCTGCCGAAAAACAGAAGCCTGCCTGGTTATTTTCTTCTGTCCATTCTCGCTTCCACGCATGGAAAGTATCGCTGATTTGCTGGATATCTTCATCCTTAAAATCTCGCAGTACACGGTCTTTCATGTAACCCATGTTACGGGCGTCGATAAACAGCACCTGGCCGTGGCGATCACGCTTGCCGTTCTTAGCACTTTTATCCCTGGTTAAAAACCAGATACATGCGGGAATTTGAGTATTGGTAAAGAGTTGTCCCGGTAGTGCTACCATACATTCCACCAGGTCTAGCTCGACGAGAGCTCTGCGGATATCGCCTTCGTTGTTGGTGTTACTGCTCATGGAGCCGTTGGCCAATAAAAGCGCCATGCTGCCTGTGGGAGCCAGGTGGTACAGCATATGCAACATCCACGCGAAGTTGGCGTTACCAGTCGGTGGGGTAAGGACGCGTTTTTCGCCATTGTGATTAACGGTCCAGCGTGCATCGTCAGCCAGCTTTTCGTTCCACCAGTCTTTCATATTAAAAGGTGGGTTGGTCATGACAAAGTCAGCACGAAGGTCGGGATGTTGATCATCTAAAAAGGAGTCGGCATTCTTTTTACCAAAATTAAAATCAATCCCCCGAATCACCATATTCATGGCAGCAAGCTTCCAGGTGGTGGGGTTGGATTCCTGCCCGTACACCGAAATTTGTTTTTTCTGTTCGGAAGCATTGTAATGTTTTACATTGGCGTGTTTTTCTATGAATTTGTCACTGGAAACAAAAAAACCGCCGCTTCCCATTGCTGGATCGTACACACGGCCTCTATAGGGTTCCAGCATTTCCACGATCAGGGTAACGATAGATTTAGGTGTATAATACTGGCCTCCCTGTTTGCCTTCTGCAAGAGCGAATTGACCCAAAAAATATTCGTAAACATGGCCGAGAATGTCTTTGGACTTAAGGTTAAGTTTTTCACCGTTGTACTCAGGATTACTAAAACTGGTCCGGCTAAATTCATTTACCAGCTCAATAAGCTTGTCTGCATCCAATTGGTACTGGCTGATGCGGTTGAGAATACCTTTGAGTTTTGGGTTGTCTTTTTCTATGTCGTCGAAGGCATTATCAATCAGCCATGACACGGATCTCAGTTTAACTTCTTCACCCTTTTCATTTTGTCCAATAACGCTGCCAGCAGGAAGAGTAATTACATTTCTCAGATCGTTCCAGCGGGCAGTTTTAGGTACCCAAAATACATTTTTTTCGGTGTAGTAATCGACAATTTCCAGTTCGTCAGCTATGGCTTGCTGGTAGGCTTCATCACTGTCGTAATCGTCGCGGGGCAGGTAATAGATATTGTCGTCATCATCTTTTTGAAACAGCTCAGTAAGTTCTTGCTGGCGCTCTTCGAAGGCATCGGACACGTATTTAAGGAAAATCAGCCCTAAAACCACGTGTTTGTAATTGGCGGCATCCAGGTTAGAGCGTAGTTTGTCGGCGGCCTTCCAGAGCTGGTTATCGAGATCATTTAAAAA
>JBDKTZ010000306.1:0-8563 GCA_039679975.1 Prolixibacteraceae bacterium | reverse complement strand
CCGAACGTTTGTCATTTGTAAAATAAACCGATCGTGCCAGTTCTATAAATTTTTGGCCGAAATCTTTTTTCCTTTCACATTCCCGGATTTTATCTTCGATATCCCAAAGCTTTTTGTTGATTTCCAGGAGCTCGTTATACAGGGGGTGAGTCTTGCTGAGTATGTTCCTGATAGCTTTATCCAGCACTTCAAATTCTTTTTTTAAATTCGCCAATTTCTGTTCATCCTTTATATTCAGGAGCTTAATCTCGACGATAGTTAATTTGTCGACTACTTCGCCGTCGGATACTTCTATTTTCATTTTGCTCAATTTTTTTTAAATTTACATAAAAATTAGTTAACAGCAGTAATGAACATCAATTAGTTATCATATGCATCTAAAATGATGAAAAGAAACTTTGATTATTCCGTGAAGCTTAAGGATTAAAAGTAATTTTGAATTGAATTGCCAAACGTTGAAGATCTTCCACAACAGCTTCCTGCACCGGGACGCCGTTTTGAATTCTCTCCAGGGTCGTTTCGCGTTCAGGATCGCCGGGTATCAGTACACGGTTTTCAGGATGAATGCTTTCTGCTTTTCTGAAGGTTTGGATCCAGTGATCCATATGTTTTTTGAATTCTTCGGCAGGACGGAACGCGTCAACACGAAGTGCTCCCAGAAAATGGCCGATCCCTTCTCCGACCTGAATGTCCGGAGGTTCCAGAAATGCCACAAAGGGTGGTACCCATGGGCCATAATTGGCCCCGGAAAGTACTGCCGAGAAAATATCAACCATAGCACCAAGACAATAGCCTTTGTGTCCTCCATGCTGACGGTCCCCGCCCAAAGGAAGCATTGATCCCCCTTTTTTCAGGATAAATGCGTCGGTTGTCGGATTCCCGTCTTTATCGACGGCCCATCCCAACGGGGCATCTTCCCCCTTCCGTTGAAGAACTTCCAGCTTTCCATTGGCCACAGTGGTGGTCGCCATGTCAATAACAAGGGGTGGTTCGGTCAAGGCCGGTATTGCTATGGCGATTGGGTTGGTTCCCAGATAACGGCTTTTTGAAAAGGTCGGCGAAACCAGCGGGCTGGCGTTGGTCAGCGAAATACCGATCATATCTTTTTCAAGTGCTTTCATGGCATGATACCCGGCAATGCCGAAGTGATTTGAATTTTTTACTGCCACCCAGCCACTTCCTGCCTGATGTGCTTTGTTCATGGCAATTTCCATGGCCTTGTTTGCCGTAACCAAACCCAAACCAAGATCACCGTCGAGCACAGCTGTTGAAAGTGTCTCGTGAACAACACGCATGTTGGGTGCGGCATTCAGCCTTTTTTTCTCCCAAAGCCGGATATAACCGCTCAGCCGGGCGATACCATGTGAATCCACGCCTCTTAAGTCTGCCTGATTTAAACATTCAGCTGCCACTTCTGCCTGAGAGGCAGGACATCCCATTCTTTCAAAAACCTGTTTGGTAAAATCCTTTAACCAGGACGAATTAATAATCATCATTTTGTCTATTTTCTCAAAAAGTCACGGGCTGAAGCTTGTGCGGCGGGCATAATGAGCAGGTCATCAATATTCACATGTGCAGGCCGTGACAGCACAAAGTAAATGCTTTCTGCGATGTCTTTTGCGTTTAAGGGGGTAAAACCTTTATATACCTTGTCAGCCCGCTCCTGATCGCCCTTAAAGCGTATCAGTGAAAATTCCGTTTCAACAGCGCCGGGGCTGATCGTACTTACTTTAACATTATAAGGCAGCAGTTCGATCCGCATCGTTCTGCTGATAGCCTCTACGGCATGCTTGGAAGCGCAGTAGACCGACCCCATCGGGTAAACCTGCTTTCCTGCAATTGAAGAGATGTTAATGATGTGTCCGCTTTGTCGTTTGACCATTTCTTTTGAAATCTCGCGGGAAATATAAAGCAATCCTTTTATATTGGTGTCGATCATGTCTTCCCAGTCGGCCACATCCGCATTATATACAGGATCATATCCCGCAGCAAGACCTGCATTATTGATCAGAATATCGATATGTCTCCATTCGACAGGCAAATTTTCCAGCGCCTCATCCACTTCTTTTTTAGAACGAATGTCAAAATTCATTATATGGACAGGACATGAACTCATCAGTTCCTGCATTAATTCTTTCAGTCGTTCTTTGCGCCGTCCTGTCAGGATAAGCCGGTAATTGTTTACCGCGAGTATTCGTGCCGTTTCCATCCCGATTCCGGAAGTCGCCCCCGTAATTAATGCTGTTTTTTGTATCATAATCTGACTTTTATATCCTTTGCAAAGGAAATTAAAATTCTCTTTTTTTTATGGAAAAATCAACTATCTGACTATTTTTGTTTTCGTTATTCAAGCTTTAAAATGAAAAAATATGGCCGAAGTAATTGAAAATAAAGAGGTGTTTTCCATTGATCAGATTGAAGAGCCCAGTGATATTCATGATGTTGTATTTAACCTGATGGTGAACCCGAATTTAGCGCCGGTTAACTATTTTAACGATTTTAGTGATGAAGGATTTGAGCTTGATCGACTGGTGAGTGATGACACCGATGATGCCGGAGTTTTTACTACCGACAATGGTCAGATGATGGCTATGACCACACATGCGCTTCATCATCATTTATCGAATGATCCGGGGATTGCCACTGAAATTCTCATCAGCCGGGCTGTTCGCCGGATGGCTTGTTACGGCGCCAGACCTCTTGCCGTGAGTGCGTTTTTATATCATATTGACATTGCCGATCCGAACGGGCAATTTATTGCCTCCGGTGCTAAAAAAGGACTCGAAAAGGCCGGTGTACGGTTTGGATTGAAAATTTCAGACCGCAAGATCCGGTTCGATTATTTTTCGGCGCATGGCCCTGTGTCGCCGACCATTATTATCAGTTTAATGGGGAGTGTCGATAATAAGGAGAAAATACTGACACACCAATTGAAGACCAAAGGCAATAATATCTTTGTTATCGGAAGGTCCTATAATGATATTAATTCATCGGAATACCTGGAATTTTATCATGGAATTCAGGATTCCCCGCTTCCGGTATTTGATATCGATATGGAGGTGAAACTTCAGAAATTAATGGTTGAATTGATTGACAAAGGTCTCATTTCTTCGGCCAGCCCCGTAGGTAAGGGAGGTTTATTCTTCTCCCTGATGCGGGCCGGTATGCCGGGTGGTTTTGGATTTGACATTACTACCGATGCTGAAATCCGTAAAGATGCATTTCTTTTTGGCGAGTCGATGGGGAGGATTATTGTTGGTGTTCCAAAACCGAAGGTAGACGATTTCGTGGATTTTATGCAATCGACCAGGTTGCCGTTTTTCACTCTGGGGCATGTGACCCGGGGTGAAATCCGCATTGATGATGAATCATTCGGTTTTATCGATAAAATGATACCTTCGAACAAATGACGGTTTCACCATACCAGGAATCTGAGAAAAATAAGAAGCAACAGGTCGAGCATATGTTCGATCAGATCGCGCCTAAATATGATTTTCTCAATCATTTTCTAAGCATGGGCGTGGATAAGTTGTGGCGAAGAAAAGCAGTTCGTATGCTTAACGCGCATGGGCCATCCAGAATTCTGGATGTTGCAACCGGCACAGGCGATTTTGCCGTTGAGTCAGCTAAGATCAATCCATCTGAAATTATCGGCTTCGACTTGTCGGAGCAAATGATCCGGGTAGGGAAAGAAAAGGTGAAAAGACTCCGGCTGGATCATCTTATTCATTTTCAAAGGGGTGATTCCGAACAGATGCCTTTTCCCGATGCCGGTTTTGATGCCATTACAGTTGCTTTTGGTGTGCGGAATTTCGAGAACCTGGAAAAAGGCCTTCATGAATTTCACCGGGTACTAAAACCGGGTGGCGTGGCGATGATCCTTGAATTTTCTCGTCCCCGGGTTTTCCCTTTTAAGCAGCTTTACTTTCTTTATTTCCGACACATTCTGCCACGTATCGGAGGTATGATCGCAAAAGATACATCAGCATACAATTATTTGCCGGCTTCGGTGATGGCGTTCCCCGACGGAAACGACTTCCTGTCGATCCTTTCACGGACGGGTTTTTCTCAGGTGAGGCAAAAACGCTTGACGCTGGGTATCGCTACCATTTATGAAGCAGTGAAGTAGACTATTCCTCGATTTCTCCCATTTTACCGGCAAACAGGATAACTCCGGTGCTGTTTTCCCTGATCAGAAACAAGAACGGTTTGTCCACTACGAAATCGATTTCTTCAGGTTCAGAGGGGAAGGCTGTTAGCTCCATTTCGACCACGGTAACAGCAGCAGCTTCCGTTCCCTTTTCGTTTACTTCGACAAAAGTTTTGTGGATGACTTTGGAAATGAACAAAGCGATGTCTGACATTCCGCTGAAATTGGCCTGTATCGGATTGAATGCTTTTAGCATACCCATGGATGGCAGGATCGTTTGTTCCATATTGTAGCTGCACTCTGCCTTAAAGCGGGGCAGCTTCAGGTTGACTTTGCAGGTGCGGTAATTCAGGTTATTCCAGGTTTCGGGATTCAGTTCGTTTAGCATATCCGACACCGACTTTCCCGCCTGCGGAAGCAGAACAACCATATTAAAAGCTCCATTCCCGTAGGGTAACTGCAGGTAACCGCCGTTTGCCGTCGACGCATACGCAAATTCTTCGGTCTGCTTCATCATCGGTACCGTTTGTCTTGATCCGGCCTCGGTTGTGAACGGCTCATTGTCCGTATTTTTCTTTTCAAATTTCGCCTGCCAGATCCCTTTAAAGTAAACAGCGTTGATCAGATAACTCACGGCGTCAGCCGGTATGACATCCAGCACTTTGGGGATCTTCCCGTTTGTGGCATCCGAACACCAGTTATTGATCGTCGTTAAAGTTGAAGGATCTGAAAAGTTCATTTTCCTGATTTCTGCATTATAAAAGGTCTGGTTTGTGTTGATAAAAGCCGGGATAAAAGGAAATCCCGATTTGTTCCAGATAGAATTGGCGATGTTCAGTTCAGTCGAGTGATCAACTTTCAACAGGGCCTCCCGCAGCGTTTTGTTATAGTCGTTGACCTGGTCCATGGTATACCCGTTCAGCCGCAGTGCCCGGAACATTTCTTCGGCGGTTTCTCCCCTGGCTCCGTTCAGGGTCATTGACAATGCCATGCTGACGCTTAGCGGTGAAATAAATACATTGGGTTTGTCGTTGGCGCGGAGCGTAGCTTTTAACAAATCAAAGGCAAAGTCATTATCCTGAACCGTTTTGTCCCGGTATTCAGATTTGAGAACGATGGGGCTGGCTTTTCCGAGTTTTTCAGGGCTATCCTGTTCGTCCTGGCTGCAGGAACCGGCTATCAGGAAGGATCCGGTAAGAATGACAGAACAAAAAAATACTGCTTGTTTCATCGTTTTTGCAGGTTATTTGTTGATAATCAGAAATCAAGTTTAAAAATTAGACGCGAAAACAGATGAAAAGGTTGCGTGCATACAGGTTGCTGGTGAAAATTTTTGGTGTTGCAGGTTTCAACAACATCATCCGTTGCCGACCGGATGATGCCGGCTGCCGGGGATTGTTTATATTTGCCCTTAAAAATTGAATTGAAGAAGGAAATCAATTTGTCGCTTTCCCCTAAAGAGGCATCGGATGAACAGTATTACCGTCCTGTTGTGGCCCGTCTTCTTGGTGTTCAGTCAGAAGATCTGACTGCTGTTGTCGTTCGCCGCAAGTCGATCGATGCCCGGCAGCGGCAAATCCGTATCAATATGGGTATAGTGGCTTATGTGGGGGAAGAGCCTGTGGCGGTGCAAAAGGAGTATCGATACGGGCAGGTTTCGGGTCGACCCGAAGTGGGTATCGTTGGGGCAGGACCTGCAGGGTTGTTTGCTGCCCTCAGGCTTATCGAATTTGGCTACCGGCCGGTAATTTTTGAGCGGGGAAAGAACGTTCACGACCGCAAAAGAGACATCGCCCGGATTTACAGGGAGCATCTGGTCGATCCGGACTCGAATTATGGTTTTGGCGAGGGCGGCGCAGGTACGTTCTCTGATGGTAAACTCTACACCCGCTCCAAAAAAAGGGGAAGCGTTCAGAAAGTGCTTGAAGTATTTGTTCAGTTCGGGGCCGATAAGCAGATCCTGATCGATGCCCATCCGCATATTGGCACCAACAAGCTGCCCGGCATCATCACCCGGATCCGGGAGCAGATCATAGCCTCCGGCGGCGAAATTCATTTTAATAGCCGCGTTACCGGGCTGCTCCTGAAGAATGACCGTTGTCTGGGGCTGGAGCTTTCCGATGGAAGCCGGTTTTCCTGTGCAGCGGTGATCCTCGCTACCGGTCATTCGGCCCGTGATATTTACGAAATGCTTTTCAGGAGCGGAGTAAACCTGGAGAACAAAGCTTTCGCGATGGGGGTGCGTGTGGAACATCCTCAGTCGCTTATCGACACGATCCAATATCATCAGGACAGCCGCGGTCCCTGGCTGCCCGCGGCGACCTACTCGTTTGTGGAGCAGGTGAATGACCGGGGCGTGTACTCCTTTTGCATGTGTCCCGGCGGATTCATCGTTCCGGCGGCGACAGCTCCTGGGGAACTGGTGGTCAACGGTATGTCACCGGCGCAGCGGAATTCGCCCTTTGCCAATTCCGGGATGGTGGTTGAAATTCACCCGGAAGACCTTCGCGAATTCCGTCATCAAGGTGTATTTGCGGGGATTGAATTTCAAAAGCAGATCGAGCAGCTTTGTTTTGAATTGAATGGTCACACCCAGCTTGCCCCGGCACAGCGACTCACCGATTTTGTCGAAGGGAAACGGTCGCCCGATTTGCCGGAATCATCTTACCGGCCAGGACTCATACCGGCACTGCTGCATGAAAAGTTACCAAAACGGATCGCCACCCGACTGCGTGAAGGAATTGTGCTGATGGACCGGAAAGCAAAAGGATTTCTGTCCCGGGAAGCAGTGGCAGTTGGCGTGGAATCGCGTACTTCTTCGCCGGTTCGTATTCCCAGAGATGAAGAAAGTTTGCAGCATATCCGCATCAAAGGACTTTATCCCTGCGGTGAGGGAGCGGGATACGCCGGAGGAATTGCCTCTTCTGCCATAGACGGCGAACGGAGCGCAGAGGCTCTGGTGAGAAGTCTGGAGGCTTAACCTCCAGTTCTCCCGAAAGCAAGCATTTTATCCGGTGCGGAGCGCGGAGTGAAGCCTTGTAAAGTATACCGGGGCTTCCTTTTTGATGCGCCGGTAATGCGGTACCGTATAAGGGAAAACAGTCATTCGTTCAGTTTTTCTGAAAAATATTTTCATTTGACATGGAAATGAGCGGCATCTTCTTTATCTTGGAACAAAAAACGATGGAACGAATTGACAATAAATCCGACGAACGGACATGGGCGATGTTTTGCCACCTTTCCGTATTTGCAGGGTGCATTATCCCCTTTGGAACTATTATTGGTCCGCTGATCATCTATTCGGTGAAAAGGCAGGAATTTCCGCTGGTAGAGGATCAGGGTAAAGAAGTGTTGAATTTTCAGATCACCCTGTCTATCGCATTGATTATTTCGGCAATCCTTATGCTGATTATCATCGGTATTTTTCTGCTCATTGTCATTGGCCTGGCCGGACTGATCCTGACAGTGGTCGGCGCACTGAAAGCAAATAACGGAGAGTACTACCGGTATCCGTTCTCGATCCGGTTTCTTAAATAGCTGTTGTTTCCTTCCGGGGAAAATGGACTGATGTAAACGGCGTCGGGTAGACAAAATTCCTTTGCGGGTTCGAAGCCCGATTCCGTCACGACCGTTACAAGTTGCAGTTTTCAGGTTGAACATTCCATAACCTGAAAACTGTAACTTGAAACTATTTTCCTTATTTTTGCAGCCTCACTGCAAAGTTTTAAACGATATGGCTCAAAAACCTTCTGTTCCCAAAGGGACCCGCGATTTTTCACCGCTCGAAATGTCGCGGCGAAATTACATATTCGATACCGTTAAGACTGTTTTTCAATTATACGGTTTTCAGTGTATCGAAACTCCGGCAATGGAAAATCTTTCGACTCTGATGGGAAAGTATGGAGAAGAAGGGGATAAGCTTTTATTCAAGATATTGAACTCGGGTGATTTCATAGGCGAAATCGGTGAGAGCAAACTTTTAGAGCGAAACAGCGTTCACTTGACCAACTTAATCTCAGAAAAGGGATTACGGTATGATCTGACTGTGCCTTTTGCCCGTTATGTGGTCCAACATCGCAATGATATTTCCTTTCCTTTTAAACGCTATCAGATCCAGCCGGTTTGGAGAGCCGACCGCCCTCAGAAAGGACGTTACCGGGAGTTTTATCAGTGTGATGCCGATATTGTCGGAAGCGATTCCCTGCTGAATGAGTTTGAACTGGTCCAGATCATTGATGAGGTGTTTAAACGGCTCCGTGTAAAGGTGCTGGTAAAGATCAACAACCGGAAAATCCTGGCCGGCATAGCAGAGATGATCGGAGAGAAGGATCGGCTCACCGATATCACCGTGGCGATCGATAAGCTCGATAAAATCGGGCTTGAAAACGTAAATGCCGAACTCCTCGAAAAAGG
>JBDKTZ010000140.1:0-2538 GCA_039679975.1 Prolixibacteraceae bacterium | reverse complement strand
ATCGTTTGATCCATCGGTAACCCAGATGTGCCTGACTTTTTCTGACGGATAATTGAGATTCTTCGAGTTAGCCACTTTCGCCGGGATGGTGTCTTTTTCATTATATGCGGTCACAAATAAAGTCACTATCGGCAACTCGTCAGTGAAAAACGAAGACCGGGGGGCTGCGGATTCAATTTTCTTTAATTTCACCAACACATACAAAACAACGCCATAGCCAATGTAGCTGTAGAAAATAATAAACAGAGAGGTCCAGAATATGATTTCAGCAATGTTCATATGCTCGGATTTTATGTTATGTGGGAAAAACGACGCTTACAGTAGTACCTTTGTCTTGCTCACTTTCGATAATCAACTGGCCTTTGCTGATCCTGACAAGAGAGTCGCTTACCTTCAGCCCAAGTCCGTTCCCGGTCTCATTGTTTGTTCCGTAAGTATGGAACAGGTTGAATGGATCCCGGATTTTTTGCAGATCCTCATCAGAAATACCGATACCCTGGTCGCGGATATATAGAGTGGTATGCCCGGCCGATTCTGATAACCCGATAGTCACTTCCGTTTCGCCTTTTGAGAATTTGCATGCATTCGAGAGAAGATTCCTGAAGATCACCAGAAAAAGGTATTCATCGACCAGTAAATTGTAATCACCTCTGATTTGACTGGTTAATTTAATGCCTTTTTGTTCAAAGCTTCTTTTTACGGTTGTGATCGCCTTATCGACGAGTTGTTTTACCTGGTATTTCTCGGGTTGAGACGAAACTCTTCTTGTTTGAATCCGGGTCCAGTAAAGCAGGTTCTCAAGCAGGTAGAAAGCTTCATCGGCCGCATCGGCCAGTTCAGGAAGCATCGACTGAAAATCATCGCTTTGAGGATCAATGATTTTTTGGTCAACAAAGTCCAGAATCATTTTAATGGATCCCAAAGGAGACCGGAGATCATGTCCAATCATGTGAAGCAGCTTATCCTTAAGCTTGTTTTGCTGCTCCAGCCTAACTTTTTCCGCCAAAATCTGCTCATATTCCAGCTGACAATCTCCTTTTGATACTTCCATACTTACCTTGTTTTTTTTCATCCTTATCGACGAAGATCCGTTATCCTAAACATTTTCTTTTTATCTGAATAAATGTAATTGTGACACCAATTCATGCATTAACTTAGCCCGGCAGTTTCACCTTTACAGGAATCTTCTGTAATCAACTCGATGTATTTTTCTTCTGTCATGCAAAATGTGTTCAATTTTCCCCAACCCTTTTTTAGCATTCCTTTGTCGTAATAGAAATACAAATAATTGAACTGTTCCAGGAACTGAACCATCTGTTCATTCACGCATTCAATCAGCAGAATCGGCCGGTACATCCGAATGGTGTTTTCTGCTCCCTGCAAAACCTGAAGTTCATAGCCCTGAACATCAATTTTTATAAAGTAAGGGTTAAAATTGAAATCATCAAGTTTTCTGACCTCGCAATTAATCCTTTTTATGCTTAGTTTATGACGATTATACTTCCAAAGCCTGTGTGTCAGCCAACCCTTAGCTAAATGATAATCAAATGATGCTAACCCGTCAAACATCCATCTTCGGTAAAAAGGGACGAAGAGGGGAAGATTCCCCCGGTTGTTGCTTAGCCCACATAAGAAAAGGGTAACCCTGTTGTTTTTTTTTATAAAGCGGTTGTCTTTTAGTTTATCAAAAACCAGTAAATTGGGTTCAAATCCAATTATTTTATTCTCCATGTGCCGGAACAATAATATGGATACGATGGTTAGTCCACGGTTAGCCCCGATATCAACCAGCACCTGATCCGGAGCGGGCTTAAATTTTGCGAGTAAAAGAAAATCCTTTTCCTGCGGATTACCGGTTATCTTCACAAGGTAGGACGTTATATTAAATCGAGCATCCTGCAAATAGGGAAACATCGTTTGAATCGCTCTTAAGTATTTTTTCATATTTTCCTGAAAGTTTTTTGTAAATGTCTGACAATACTATTGCAAATGTCAGTAACTCCTTGCTCATCTTTATTATAGGTGATATTGTCTTTTATCTTTCTTCGCTAATTATTTGTAAATTTACAAAAATCAATGTTCTCTGCGAATCAAGGAAAATTATTACTTTTTATTTGAATATCTCTTAAAAAGAATTCCTGTTTTATGGTTTTTACTATTGTTTATCAACGAAGACTGGGGTTTGTTTAGCAAATAATCTATTTCATCTAGCAAACCTCAATGTAAATGCTCGAATTTCAGGATATCAGCTATTGATTTTTCCGGTATGGCAGATAATCAGAAGATAATGTTTTAAATTTGGAACGGTGTTCAAATGAGAACAAATTGAGCAAGTTTGTCCGAATTTTGTAGCTAGTGATTCCGGATCGGGTTTTTAGAGGTTAAATGTGTTCGATTGAACAAGATTATGATGAGAGAAATTTCAAATGCTTCCAGAAAAGCGTTAAGAAAATTATTAATTCGGTTTAATCTTTTTTGGATTACAACTGTCTTGAGGAAAGCAGCAGTGACATTTGACAGCATTTTAATTCTGTCACC
>JBDKTZ010000329.1:0-28581 GCA_039679975.1 Prolixibacteraceae bacterium | reverse complement strand
ATATCGGGTTGAGCCAGCTGCTGAACCACGTCGTAAATCAAGACCGGTAGTTCAGGTCGGTTCAGATATTTTAGCAAATTACTGTAGGCAATGGCCGAAATCCCTGAACTTGGCGTTGCACCTAAATCAATGGGAACCCGGTCAGGCTCCTGATGGCTGATAGCCGCCAAAATTCGTTCTCTTGAAGTTGTCATAGTTCAAAGATTAATGTTCAAAATTTAAAGTTTCAACCTTGCACCTGAAGCTTTAAACTTTGAACTTTTCCTATTCCGAGCCGCTGATTCCAATCATGAACGATGAAACGATGATGATTATCAGCGACAAAGTCATTAAAAAATACACTTTCCGTGAGGTTCCCTTCCACTCTTTCCTTAGCAGTCCCCAGACGGTTGCCGAGACAATGGTGAGCGCCATTAAAATACCCCACGAGGTAAAAGAAAAGGGCCCCATTTTGCTTTTCCCCATTCCATAAAGGATGAATTGGCTGAACCAAAGCAATCCCGCTAACAGGCCAAACAGGTAATTCTTTACAAATACCTTAATGCTTTCAGCCCTGACATAATTTACAAGCGACTTATTTCTGAATCCCAAAAATCCGCACCAGATAATGGTCGTTAAAAACGTTCCGCCAAACAATACCACGAGTAGCGGCATCATAGTGAATAATTCATCCACCCCGGCCTTTGATGCTGTTTCGGTAATTGGTAATCCTCTTTCGAATCCGAGTGACATGGCCGAACCTGTTATGCCAACCAATGCTGCAGCCATAATACCCGTTACCAGATTGAATTCGCCAACACTCTCCCTTTTGGCAGCATCAGAAACCTGCCTGTCTTTCAGAATACCCGACCAGGCCGAAAGAGCGATGCCAAAACATGCAGTAACAACGCCCCAAATCAGCAGCATACCACCCTCTCTTTGCAATATTACTTCCAGCCTGCCGTCAAGCATGGGTGGTACCAGGGTTCCAACAGCGAGCATCAATCCCAGCGACAAAGCATACCCCAGTGATAGTCCAAGATAACGCAGCGCCAACCCAAACGACAGGTTTCCAACTCCATAAACCGCACCCAGTAAAAAAACTGAAAATATGGTTTGTGAATCGGTTTCCCGAATGATGGAAATAAAATCGGGAGCAAAAACAAAACATGCAAACAGTGGAAAAATGAGATATGCGCCAAGGCTGAATACCATCCAGTAGGTTTCCCATTGCCACTCCTTAATTTTACCAAACGGTACAGCAAAACTGCCCGAGGAGAAAGCGCCAAGGCCAATCAAAAAAATACCTGTCCAAATTCCTGAATTCATCGGTTTAAGTTTGACAATTTGGTTTTTGTTACTTTAGTATCATCTTCAACAGAAGAAGTTGTTCAAAAGTAAATCATCAAATCCGTTTTTTTTTGTACTTTCGAGACAATAAATTGCACTATTCAGCTTTCTGATTTAATATTTAAACCATGAAATACGGCAATAAAGCAGTTGATTACTAAACCATAATATGTATTCTGACACCACAAATGATTCATTTAGCTTTCAACTTCAAAATATTGCACTTTTAAGCTTTGAGAAGGATGAGGAATATCTTGATATTTTAAGTCCGTTTACGCGTGTTTATCTCATTAAAGAAGGAAAAGGATCGATACATATCAACGACTCGACCATTTCATTGGAAGCCGGACACATTTATCTCATTCCCAGCCTTACTTCCTGCTCCTATTTTTTTCAGGAAGGTCTGTCTCATTATTATATCCATTTCCGCATTAATCACCCCAGTGAGGTAAGCCCGTATGTAAAATTTTCAGTTTCAAATAAAATAAAGGCTTCGGAGCTTGATTGCTTTCTTTTTCAAAGGCTTATGCTAATAAATCCGAATTTACAGTTGCCTCATCACGATCCCAATGTTTACCAGAAAAAATTGTGGTTAAATAAAAAAGTGAATTTCCATTCTGCAAGCCAGTATATTGAAACCTCAGGCATCCTTTCACAACTTTTTTCACGCTTTATTGAGCTTACCCCGGAAAAAAACACGAGTACGACTGGCACGAAATATAACATTTACCCCATTCTTAAGCACATTCAGAACAACATAAACCGGGAAATCCGGGTTGAAGAGTTATCAGAATTAGCTTGCCTCTCAAAAGATCACTTTTCACGGATTTTTAAATCAACCACCTGCCTTTCTCCTGGCGACTATGTTCTTCAAAAGCGACTTGAACGTGCCAAATTCCTGCTCCTTTCCACCGATCTGTCCCAGGATGAAATTATTGAAAAAACCGGTTTCAACAGCAAATCTTATTTCTGCAGGATTTTCAAACAATATACCGGTTATTCCCCAAATAGTTACAGGAAGAAAAGAGGCTAAAAAAACTTGCAGTATTGTATTTTTTGCACCATGCCTGCTGTCATATCATACGTTCAAAAATGAACTTACTACGCTTTCGCGATGTTATTCCTGCTAAATGGATGCAACCCATGGAAATCCTCGTTATCGCAACAGCAGCGTTTTTGACGGCCATACTTACCTTTTTTTCAGGATTCGGGCTCGGTACCATTCTGATGCCTGTTTTTGCATTGTTTTTCCCGGTTGACGTAGCCATCGCCCTGACGGGAGTGGTGCATTTCACAAACAATCTTTTTAAAATGGCGCTGGTCGGGAAAAAGGCTGACAAAGCCGTATTGCTGCGTTTTGGTATTCCGGCCGTTCTGGCTTCCTTCGCAGGTGCATGGTTGTTGTTAAAGCTAACCGGTCTTCCCGCCTTATTCCGTTACGAGCTATGGGGAAAGGAGATCGAAATCACTCCCTTAAAGTTAATCATAGCTGCTCTGTTAATGATCTTTTCGCTGGCTGAGGTCTTACATTCGGTCCAACAACTGCAGTTCAAAAGAAATAAGTTGATCCTGGGTGGTGCGCTAAGCGGTTTTTTCGGGGGACTGGCGGGAATCCAGGGAGCCCTGAGAAGCGCCTTCCTGATCAAGAGCGGTTTATCAAAAGAAACCTATATCGCAACCGGTGTCATCATCGCTTCGCTGGTCGACATCACCCGCCTCTCTGTTTACGCGTCACGTTTCAAAGCCTCAAACCTGCATGAGAACATGAACTTGATCGTTTTTGCCACGCTCGCTGCGATGGCCGGTGCTCTTCTGGGAAGCCTGCTTTTGAAGAAAATAACCCTCCGCTTCATTCAGACACTGGTTACCGTTATGCTGGTGCTTGTTTCATTGGCTTTGGGATCAGGATTAATCTGAGGCACGTTTGCACTGAAAATTTTGATAACAAATGTATCTCTGCAATCAGAAAACTGTCAAAATATCGGGACAAAGCCTTTCTAAGAAAACTTCCGTGCTTGAAAAATCGTGTAAACTGTCAGAACAAGGAAAGAAGAAACTGCTGAACTGACGATCTGATAATTTTCAGAGCTTTGCCCAGATGCGTCTCAACGGTTTTCGTCGAAATTCCCAACTCTTCTGCAATCTCTTTTTGAGAATAGCCTTCCTCCCTGCTCAATCGGAAAACCAGTTGGCATTTTTCCGGGAGGCCAAGTACGGTCTCTTCAATCTGCCTGCGGGTGGTTTCATAATCCAGCCAGTTCTCAGTCAGATTAACCCCGTCATTGATACCCATACGCAATTCCTGTTCAAAAGCTGTATATTTTCGCAGGCTGGCCAACCTTGTCAAAATCTGATATTTTACACAGGAAGCCATATAGGTATGGAAGGTTTTCCTAATTTCGATACTTTCTCTCCGCTCCCAGAGAACTACAAAAACATCCTGTACCACTTCCTCTGCTTCAACCTCAGACCTCAGTTTTATCAAAGCCTGAACAAGCAGCTTTTTCCAATACCGGTCATAAAGCTCCTTAAAAGCAGCCCTCCCGTCTTTCGATTTCAGACAACGAACCAATTCCACATCATCGTATGACGCGTATTTTTCCATAATTCTTAGGTCTGTTCCAAGGGTAAAATTACTCAAAAAAAGACAGGCTTTAGTACAACAATAAAAAAATCGTTAGGGAAACCCCCGGTGTGACAAAATCGGCAGTAAAACGCACGCAGATGAATATCAATAATTTTCACCTGCTTTTTACCTGTTAATTTCGAGTAAAAAGGACGAATCCAATTACCGGATTAACACATCCATAAAAAAAAATTGAAAAAGGATCAGGGATAACCCCGTTTTTTCACACTATATAAACAGACACAGATCTATTCATGATGACTGACAGAAATAAAATAAAAGAATTAGCCGATAAATGGGTGAAGGGAACAATCACCAAAGAAGAAAGGCAGCTTCTTGAAGACTGGTACAACAAAGAAGCAGACAACCATCCGGAATGGACAAGAGATCCCGATGAACCGACCCTACAAAAAAGACTACTGGGTGATATTTTTAATAAAATAGTTTCGAAAGAACAAGAGGCCGGAAAAATCCGGATTAAAACCAGCAGAGAAAAGCTATATAAATGGAGAACGGTTGCCGCCGCCGCCGCTATTGTCGTTTTCATAATCGGCACCTGGATTTTCCAACGCCGCGATTTTTCACATTCAGCAGACAGCAGGCAAAATAGTATATTAATTGATCTCCCTCCCGGCCGCGAAGCCGCTACTTTAACTTTGGCCGACGGATCATTGATTGATCTGGATTCCACCCAGAACGGTGATGTAACCGTCCAGGGTAAAACAGTTATCAGCAAGCAAGGAGGACAAGTATCGTACGCCCCTGTTATTGGAAGTGAAAAGATACCCGTACTCTATAATAGAATCACCACCTCCCGTGGCAATCAATACAAAGTGGTATTATCCGATAGCACACGGGTATGGTTAAACTCCGCATCATCCCTGCATTATCCGGCTGTCTTCTCCGGCGAAGCACGACTGGTCGAATTAACCGGCGAAGCTTATTTTGAAGTGACAAAAAATACTGCGATGCCTTTCCGTGTGAAAGTGAACGGAGTCGAAGTGGAAGTATTGGGAACACATTTCAATATTAATGCTTATGCCGATGAAGGTGTAATGGAAACTACATTGCTGGAGGGGTCAGTTAAAGTAAAAAATGACCACGCATTTGTTTTGATTGAGCCGGGAGAACGGGCAGTAATCAGGAACCAGGAAACGCAGATCAAGGTAAGTGAAGCAGATATCGATCAGGTGATGGCCTGGCAAAAAGGCTTTTTCGAATTCGACAATATAGAATTAGCAACGATTATGCGACAAATTAGTCGATGGTATGATGTGGATATCCGGTATGAAGGTCAGCCAGGTGACAAAAAATTTGGCGGGCGCATCAGTAAAAAACTGAACATGAGAGATGTTCTCACGCTGCTCGAATCTAACGGCATTCAGTTCACACTCGACGGAAAAACACTGATTGTTAAACCCTGAAACTTGAAAACTTAACCTTTAAACATGATAATATGAAAAAAACGTAATCTTTCCCGGCTTGCGTTGCTTATGAAAAAACCGGATCAAGCGTGCGGCAAAATCCGGTCATGTTTCGGGCAGCACCAGCATTTTTTGTGTGAACAACTTGATAATGACTAAACCCAAAACATAGTAAAATTATGGATTTAAATTTAAGAAAATTTAGTCTGTGGTATAAATTTTTGCGCGTTATGAAACTAACGGCCTTTATATTATTGGTTTTTACCCTGCATATCAGCGCCAACGGACTCTCTCAGAATGTGACTCTCACTGTGAAAAATCTGTCGGTTCAAAAGGTGCTCAAGCAAATATCCAGGCAAACCGGCGTATCGATCATTTACAATGAATCCTATTTCGACGACTCCGACAGGGTAACTCTTGACGTGGATCAGATGCCGATCGAAGAAGTTCTGAAGTTGTGTTTGGCCGGGAATGATTACTCTCCCGTCATCGATAATGGAATGATCCTTATCCGAAAGAATAATGATCTGCAACCCATGCAAAACGACAAATCGGTAAAGGGGAAAGTAACAGACAATGAAAACACGCCCCTGCCTGGCGCTACAATCACAGTAGTTGGTACAACCCGTGGCGTAATTACAGATGTTGACGGATCTTATTCGATTGAAGCAGGCCCTCTCGATAAGCTGGTTTTTTCGTTCATCGGCATGGAAAGTCAGATTATTGATGTCAATAACCAGGAAATCATCAATGTTAAGCTGAAGGAAAAGTCTGAGGAGCTGGAAGACGTGACGGTTGTAGCTTTTGGAAAACAGAAAAAGGAATCTGTCATTGGGTCCATTACGACCGTAAAGCCTGCTGAACTAAAAGTACCAAGCAGTAATCTCACAACGGCATTGTCAGGAAGGATAGCCGGAATTATTTCGTATCAACGGAGCGGAGAACCGGGGCAGGATAATGCTGATTTTTTTGTACGAGGGATTACTACTTTCGGAACCAACACAAACCCCTTGATTTTGATTGACGGGATCGAACTCAGTTCCGCTGATCTGGCCCGCTTGCAGCCCGATGATATCGCCAGTTTTTCGATTATGAAAGATGCAACGGCAACGGCATTGTATGGCGCCCGCGGAGCAAACGGAGTTATTTTGGTGACCACCAAGCAGGGAGTTGAAGGACCGGCTAAAATTTCAGTACGACTGGAGAATTCTCTTTCTATGCCAACTACCAACATTGAATTTGCAGATCCGGTGACCTATATGAAGCTGCAGAATGAAGCCATCCTCACCCGTGACCCGGGAGGGACATTACTCTATTCTCAAGAGAAAATTGAGAATACGGAAGCCGGCATGGACCCCGTGATCTATCCTGCTAACGATTGGAAAAAAATGCTATTTCGGAATTTCACTACAAACCAACGGGCTAACCTCAGTGTGAACGGGGGTGGCGGGGTGGCAAGATATTATGTAGCGGCAGCTTTTAACCGGGATAACGGGATCCTCAAAGTAGACAAACGAAATAATTTTAACAATAATATCGCTATTAATAATTATACCCTTCGTGCGAATGTTAATATTAATATTTTCAAAACCACTGAACTCATTGTCCGTTTACACGGTAATTTTGAAGATTACAGTGGTCCCATTTCAGGCGGAGCAGAAATGTATCGTCTGATGGTGCATTCGAATCCCGTCCTTTTTCCAGCCTATTTCCCTATAGACGAAGAACACAAATATGTCAAACATATCATGTTTGGCAATTACGAGAACAGTTATACCAATCCTTATGCGGAAATGGTAAAGGGGTATAAAGACAAATCCCGGTCACAGATGCTGGCCCAAGTGGAATTGAAGCAAGACTTAAGTGCCCTGACAAAGGGACTATCGGTACGAGGAATGATGAATATAACCCGTCTGGCTCAATTTTCTGTCACACGGGCATACAACCCGTTCTTCTATCAGATAGGAAGTTATGACAGGCAGACGGGTGCATATTCCCTGACTCAGACAACCGTGGGTACAGAATATTTGGGCTATACTGAAGTCGACAACGACCGTGTGATGAATTCCACATTCTATTTTGAAGGAATGGCCAATTACAACAGGGATTTCGCGGAAAAACACAGTGTCAGCGGGTTATTGGTATTTATGGCCAGGCAGAGTATGGATGCCAACGCCGGTTCACTCCAATTATCACTTCCTTCACGCAACCTGGGATTATCGGGCCGTATGACTTACTCTTATGATCACCGGTACTTCGCCGAGTTCAATTTTGGATATAACGGGAGTGAACGATTCGATACAAAGCACCGGTTTGGCTTTTTCCCTTCTGCAGGGGTTGCGTGGAGTATTTCGAATGAAAATTTCTGGAAACCCATTGAGCCGGTCATCTCAAATCTGAAACTACGCTATTCTTATGGTCTGGTGGGGAACGACCAAATCGGCAGCAGCATAGATCGTTTTTATTATCTGTCTGAAGTCAACATGAGCGACGCCAATAAAAGGGCAACATTTGGACAAGATCTGAACAGCACTATAAACGGAGTAACGGTAAACCGGTACGCCAACCCGGCAATTACCTGGGAGACTTCGACCAAGCAGAATTTTGCCATGGAAATAGGCCTTTGGAATGATCTGAATATTATTGCAGAATATTTTACGGAATACAGGAAAAATATCCTGATGACCAGGGATGCTGTCCCCCGTACAATGGGATTGTCCGCGTTAGTGAAATCAAACATAGGTGAAGCCTCGGGAAAAGGGATTGATTTGAGTCTTGAGTACCAGAAAAACTGGACTGATGATTTCTGGACTTCGGTTCGAAGCAATTTTACATACGCGACCAGTAAATATGAAGTTTATGAAGAGCCGCAATATGATGAGCCCTGGCGTACCCGGGTAGGGAGATCACTTCGTCAGGAATATGGTTATCTGGCTGAAAGATTATTCGTCGACGATATTGAAGCGCAGAATTCACCTGCCCAGGAAGTTGGGACAGATCCTTATGGAGGAGGAGATATTAAATATACAGATGTGAACAGAGATGGGAAAGTGGACGATGCAGACCGGGTGCCAATAGGTAATCCGACAGTTCCTGAAATTGTTTATGGCTTTGGGTTCTCCATGGGATATAAAGGAATCGACTTTTCTGCTTTCTTCCAGGGCACTGCGAATGAATCGTTCTGGATGAATGCAGCGGCTACCTCTCCTTTTAATGAAAATGCCCAGCTCCTTAAAGTATATGCCGATAGCTATTGGTCGGAAGAATACCGCGATATTTACGCTGTCTGGCCCAGGCTGAGTTCAACTATTAACAGCAACAACGTACCGGGAGCAGTAAAAAGGAATGGAAATTGGCAATGGGATACCAAAAATACCTGGTTCATGCGTGACGGATCATTCCTAAGACTTAAGCAAGTAGAATTAGGATATACCTTGCCCAAGGGATGGACCGAAAAAATGCATATGTCCAACCTAAGGTTTTATGTAAGTGGAACGAATCTGCTCCTTTTCAGCAAATTCAAACTTTGGGACGTGGAAATGGCCGGTGAAGGTCTGGGTTATCCTATTCAGAAAGTTTTCAATATGGGTCTTACCATCAGTCTTAACTAAGAAAAACAAAAAAAATGAACAAGATGAAATGGATAAAAAAATATCGGCTGATCAGAGTATCAGCGATCCTGCTAATCATGTTTAATGCCTGCAATGAATATCTGGATGTAGTTCCGGAAGGCGTCGCAACCATTGATCTGGCCTTCAATCAAAGAGATGAAGCACTCAAATACCTGTACACTTGTTATTCCTATATGCCAAAGCATGGCAATCTTGCCCAGGATCCGGCAATTTTGGGTGGCGACGAATTGATCACGTATAACGAATCGTTTCGTTTCAATATTTCTGCTTTCCAGATCGCATTGGGAATGCAAAACGCGACGGCACCCCTTCTCGATAAATGGGGAAGCCTGTATCAGGGAATACGCGATTGTAACATTTTTCTGGAGAATGTGGGTAAAGTGCCTGATCTCCCCGAATGGGAGCGAAATCAATGGATTGCAGAAGTTAAATTTCTGAAAGCCTACTACCACTTTTATCTCCTCCAGACCTATGGCCCCATACCATTGGTGAAAGAAAATCTTCCCGTCGATATAAATATTTCTGAAGTCAAAGCTTTCCGCGATCCGGTTGACTCCTGCTTTAATTATATTGTCAAATTATTGGATGAAGCCCGGGATGCGCTTCCTTTAAAAGTTATGGACCCCGCAACGGAGCTGGGACGCATTACGCTGCCCGCAGCCTTATCACTGAAGGCAAAAGTCCTCGTTACAGCTGCCAGTCCATTATTTAATGGGAATAATGACCAGTCAACTTTATCCAACAGCGATGGAACCGCTCTTTTTAACGCAACATACCTCCCGGAAAAATGGAATACGGCTGTTACTGCATGCAAAGAAGCAGTTGCTGTTTGCGAAGAAGCAGGAATTGAACTATATCACTATCCGTCATCGGTATTGACAAAACTGACAGATACAATCGTCACGCAATTGAGTCTGCGAAATGTTTTCTGTGAACGATGGAACAGTGAGATTATCTGGGCCAATACGCAAAGTATTGCTACCGGAGGAGCATCGGGACTACAGCAATTGGCGACAGCCAAATTAAATCCTTCATTCCGCGATGCACCGCAGATTGGTCCTGCATCAATATGCCCTCCTCTTAAAATGGCCAGGTTGTTTTATACGCAACATGGTGTTCCGATCTCCGAAGATAAAACGAGAAACGCCGGTTTGCTGTTTTCTTTACGGACAGCACAGGCTGACGAAAAATTATACATTAAATCAGGCAGCACTACGGTTGATCTTCATTTTGACCGCGAACCACGCTTTTACGCATGGCTTGGATTTGATTCCGGGATTTGGTACGGACAGGGAAAGACCGACGACAAACTGGAACTTTGGTCTGTTGCAGCAAAAAAAGGCAATATAGACGGTCACATCGGAATCAATAACGGAACAAGGACAGGATATTTCTGTAAAAAATACGTTCATCCCAATAATGTGATCAGCAGCCTGACCTCCTATTCGGTAACACCATACCCGTGGCCCGTTATCCGGTTAAGCGATCTATATCTCCTTTATGCTGAATCGATTAACGAAGCAGAAGGACCTGGAGGAGCAAACCAGATCGAATTGTTCCGCTGTATCGATAGAGTGCGGGCTCGGGCCGGGTTAGAAGGAGTCAAGGATTCATGGGATAAATACACAAATAGTGTCAAATATTCAACCAAAGATGGAATGCGGCAGATTATTCAGCAGGAGCGAATGATCGAGCTGGCATTCGAGGGACATCGTTTCTGGGATTTGCGAAGGTGGAAATTGGCCCCTGATGAGTACAATAGTCCTGTTGAATCATGGAGCGTTCAACAATATGAAACTTCAAATTTTTATCGGCCGGAGGTTTTATATACGCAAACATTTGGCGTTAAGGACTATTTCTGGCCTCTTAAAAACAGCGATATTATCAACAACAGGAATCTCGTACAGAATATCGGATGGTAATTTTCTTAACAATAAAGAGAAAGTAAAATGAAAAAAAGTATATACTATCTTGTAACCGTGAGTCTGATATTTTTTTTCGCGCATAGCTGCAAAGAAGAAGGCCGGTTGGATCATGTTGACTACAGCGTACCGGCACCCGGACAAGTTAGCGATGTCTCAATTAGGAATATTCCGGGAGGAGCCACGATCAGCTATAATCTTCCGGACGATGAAAATCTGCTCTATGTAAAGGCGGAATATGAAATACGGACTGGAGTTTTTCGCGAATGTAAAGCTTCTTATTATGCAGATTCATTAACTCTTGACGGATTTGGAGATACGAAGAGCTATGATGTGAAAGTCTACAGTGTGGGCAAAAATGAGAAAAAGTCTGAACCATTGATTGTGCAGGTCAACCCCCTGACTGCCCCGGTCAAGGAATCTTCCAAGGAATTGAAAAGTGCTTTTGGCGGTGTGAGTGTCAGCTTTGAGAACAAGCACGCGACCGAATTAGCCATTGTGCTCATGACCGAGACGATAGGATCTGGTTACTGGACAACTTTGCAAACTTTTTATACTTCCGCAACCAAAGGAACCTTCTCCTACAGGGGACTTGACAGCATTCCGGCACGATTTGCCACTTATCTCCGCGACCGTTGGAATAACCTTTCCGATACTATAGAAGCAACATTAAAACCCATGTATGAAGAATTTATCCCTAAGAACACATATAAGGAAGTACATTTACCTACAGACACCTATGATCCGATTGAAGGGCGTGCCGAGTATATGCTTAACCGGGCATTCGACGGGTTAATTAACCAGGCAAATACCATGTTTGCTACCAAAACAGATGCACCTATGCCACAATGGGCTACGATCGATTTGGGAACAACAATCATTATGAGCAGACTCAAGGTATTTCATCGTGCAGGTTCCGCCAGTCCGTGGACAGGAGCTAATGTCAAAAAATTCGAGTTGTATGGTTCTATAAATCCCAATCCCGATGGCAGCTGGGACAGTAGTTGGATCCCCTTGGGAAAATTCGAAGCATTTCCGCCTTCCGGCGGGACCGGGTCCTCCATCACGCAGGCAGACAGGGATTACGCCAATTTGGAGGGCATTGACTTTGACCTTGAAGTGAATGACTTTGCTCCTGATCCGTTTGTTCCCATACGGTATATCCGTTTTAAAACAACAGAGACCTGCAACGGACCATCTCTTTCAGGTTCTGTATGGGTGAATGAACTGAGTTTTTGGGGACAAATTCAGGAATAATCAGATTTAAATAACAGGCAATATGAAACGAGCATGTTACTCTGCAATACTATAGATTATCATAATAATTTTCAGTGATATGCGAGTTCCATACGACTATTAACGAACAAATTACTAACGTATGAAAAAATTAACTTATATATTAATTGCAGGGATTGTTTGGTGCCTTTCTTCCTGTAAGGATATGGACAGCATTTACCAAGACTATATTGTTCCAAACGGACATACATACCCCGGAAAAGCGTTAAATCCGATTGTGTATGCAGGGAAAAACCGGGTTAAGGTTTCCTGGCTCAAGGGATCTGATCCGAAAGTCGTCAGGGCCAGAGTTTACTGGAATAACTATACCGATTCCACCGACGCTAATGTTCCGGCAGACAAGGACACCATCTCCTGTATTATTGAGGATTTGCCGGAAAATACCTATTCCTTTTTTATCCGGACTTTTGATGAAAAAGGAAATATTTCAATTCCGGTCGAAGTAAGAGGTAGTTCCTATGGAGTAAAATATGAGGCAGGAATATTAAACCGGGCCATCAATAATGCAATCCTCACCGAAACTATAGTTAAAATTGAATGGGGAACAATCGATACCCTGTCGGCCTATGCTACCGAAATCCGATATACGAACGCGGCAGGAGAAATACAGACCTTGCGAACAATGAGTAATGAGGCTGTTTCAACAATTTCCGACATTAAAAGAGGAACTACGTTTTCATACAGAACACTTTACGTCCCAAATCATCTTGCCATCGACACTTTTTATACCGGTTTTCTGGAAAATAAAGAATACTTCTTGAATAAGAGTGTATGGCGCATAATCGGTTTTTCCACGCAGCATTCTGGTGCTGCCAACCTGGCTTCAAATGTAATCGATGGTAACCCCGCGACACGCTGGCATACGCATGCCACAGCGTCAAATTTTCCACATTTTGTGACTGTTGACATGGGTATAGACCGGACAATCACTGCATTTAAAATATTCCGGGCAACCAGCGATGACCGGGCCTTCGACACATTCCAATTATTTTCAAGCACCGACAATGCAAATTGGATTGATTTGGGCGTGTTTCGCTTTAACCGCTTTATTGACGACGGGCAATATTATGCGGTCCCTCCCACATCCGGCAGATATTTTAAATTTGTCGGATTGAGCGGCCCGAATAAATTTATGGTTACCGGCGAAATCAATGCTTATGGACTATAGCAATTAACCAGGATCACAATCGGCGGTAAAGTTATCCTGAAAGCGATTTGTTGGTAACCGGATAGCTTTACCGTTTTTTAATCGTTCTTCAACCTACGCTTTTTCGGAATACTAAAAAAGATAAGTCAGGCGTATTACTCTTCCAATTGGGTTTATATTTTACCGAACATGAAGTCTCATCAAATCAATAGCATTGAAAATGAAAATTCGTACTCCCTTCCTGTTTTTTGCGTTTCTGTTGCTTTCCTGTTCCGTGTGGAAAGGAAATCATGAAGATGCAGCCGAAACAATGGCTGCAGCTTTTGAAAATCCTCCTTCATCAGCCCGACCGGGTGTATTCTGGTGCTGGTTGAACGGGAATATGAGCCGGGAAGCGATCACCCGTGATCTGGAAGCCATGCACTCCAAAGGGATCATGCGGGCCGAGATCTGGGATGTGGCAGCGGTTCGTAATCCTGAATTTATTCCGGCGGGAGGCCCATTTCTGGGTGATGAATCGGTCTCGCTCATTAAGCATGCCATTTCGGAAGGGAAAAGGCTCGGGATGAAGATCGGCATCATTGCCTCCAGCGGATGGAATGCCGGAGGCTCATGGGTCACGCCCGATTGGGCTTCCAAGGCGCTGTACTTTTCTGAAGTGCAGGCAACCGGACCCGGCAGGATTTCCATGGAACTGCCCTTTCCCAAACTCCCTCCCCATTGCCCGCTCAAAGAGGACGGGACGCCGGTTTTCTGTCTGGATGTGGCCGTGCTGGCCGTTCCGTATAACGATGAAAAAACCATTAACAGCCCAAAGCAGATCATCGATCTGACTGCTCATGTTGCTGACGGGCACCTGGACTGGGAAGCACCGGCAGGCAAATGGAGCATCATCCGCTATGTCTGTTCCAACACAGGTCAATCGCTCATTGTTCCATCTCCGAAATCCAACGGACTTTTCATCGATTTTCTGGACCCCGAAGCAACCAAACGCCATCTGCACTATTTCATGGACCGTTTGGGCGTAACCCCGGAGAACGCATCAGATTCGGGGTTGGCTTACTTCGAATTCGACAGCATGGAACTGGAAAAGGGAACCCCCTGGACCAATTCGATGCCGGCCATATTCAAGGAAAGGCAGGGATATTCCATTGAAAATTACCTGCCGGTTCTTGCCGGATGGAACATGAAAGAGCATGGCGACGGGTTTCTATATGATTTCCGCAAAACCGTCAGCGATCAGCTGATCTTCAGCCATTACACCACGGGAACGGAATTCCTGAAAAAATACAAGGCCGAGCTGGTTGCAGAAGCCGGCGGACCAGGCCCCCCCGTCTGGAATACCTGCCCGGTCGATGCGTTGAAGGCGCTGGGAAATGTCTCGGTTCCGCGCGGCGAATTCTGGATCCGGCACCGCAATATGTTCCTGATCAAGGAAGTTGCCGGCGCTGCGCATATTTACGGCCGGAAAATGGTCGATGCCGAGTCGTTCACCACATGGAGAAGGTGGAAAGACTCTCCCTATGAAATGAAGAAGCATGTGGACAGGGCTTACTGCGAGGGACTGAACAATGTGACGTTCCACACCTTCGCCGGCACCAACCCGGAAGACGGGCTGCCGGGCAGGACCTATCACGCGGGATATGACATGAATCCCGGAACCACATGGTGGGAAAAATCAAAACCGTTTATGGATTATCTCTCCCGCTGTAATTTCCTGCTTCAGCAAGGCCTGTTTGTGGCCGATGTCTGCTGCTACTACGGCGACCAGGCTCCCAATTTCTTCCCGGTGTATCACAGTGTCCCGGAAAAACCCAGAATGAAAGGTTTAGGCGAAGGTTATGATTATGATGTGGTCAATACAGATGTGATCCTAAACCGCATGTCAGTCAAAAAAGGGAGGATCACCCTTCCTGACGGGATGAGCTACGCCGTGCTGGTTTTGCCAGAGCAGGAACAGATGCCCCTGGCTGTTTTACAAAAAATCGAAGAGCTGGTAAAGGCAGGCGCTGCGGTGATCGGACCAAAACCAACATCATCGCCGGGACTAAGCTACTCTGATGCGGACAAGAAGTTATTCGGAGAGCTGTCAGGTAAACTATGGGGAAAGATTGATGGGAAAAACATCACAGAGAACGCTTACGGAAAAGGAAAGATCATAATGGGCATATCAGCCGAAGAGTTCCTTTCCCTGCGTGAAATAACCAAAGACTTTTCTTTCAGCAGCGCACCGGCTCCCGATTACATTCACCGGACAACCGAAGGAGGAGAAGTGTATTTCATCCGTAATGAAGCCGAAGAGCGGGTCAAAGGAGAAGCCCGGTTCCGGGTTAGCGGGAAATACCCTGAATGCTGGGACCCGGCAACCGGGCTTCAAACCAGAGTGGTAAATTACCGGGAAGAAAATGATCATACCGCCTTTCAACTGGATTTACCCCCGCATGGTTCCATGTTTGTCGTATTTAACAACCGGCAACGGAGCCTTCCTGCCAATGAAAGCCGGGAACAACTGACAGAGCAGGAGCTGAAGGGTCCCTGGAGGGTCAGTTTTCCTGAAGGATGGGGAGCGCCCTCAAATGTGGTTTTTGACCGGTTGCAGTCGTGGACCGGGTTTGAAGAACCCGGGATCAAATACTTTTCCGGAACAGCGACTTATCAAAAAAGCTTCACGGTTGAAAATGAGGATAAAGGAAAACACTGTTTCATCGAGCTGGGGGAAGTCCGCGATGTAGCAGAGGTTTTCATTAATGGAAAATCGGCAGGCATCCTATGGAAGAAACCCTTCAGGGCGGATATTACAGAAGTGGTCAAAGACGGAGAGAATGAATTGAAAATTGAAGTAGTGAATATGTGGATCAACCGCCTGACCGGTGATATGCAACTGGATCCCAAAGATCGCTATTGCAGAACCAATCAGCCTTATATCACCAGAGAAGTATGGCCTGGAGGCGATGAAACTTTCCGTAACCAGACCTCGGGTCTGCTCGGACCGGTAAAACTTTTGTTCGGGGGGAACAAGTTTCCGCATTTATGAACTAATGAAAACCCGCTTCGCCGTTTTCCCGTGAATTATTTACAGCATCAAAGACGGTGAAGATAATGTCTTACAAATTAAGCAATTTAGGATCTCTGAGAGTTCCTAAATTGCTTAATCACTGCCTTTGTTCATAGCTATGGTAGAATGGATTAAATGGCTGCTTTTCAGGATCAGGATATCCAACCAGTTCCGATATCCGCTCCGGCCAAAACCCGGCACGTAAGGCAATGATTTTAAACTCGCCTTTAATCTCGCTAACATCCGCTGCAGGCACTTTAGTGTTTTTACCGGTTAAAAAACCAATATGGCTAACAATGATCTGATCGTTCTCAACTTCAACTGCAATGTTCGAATGATTGCCAATAACAGCAATTCCGTTTCCTTTCGGATCGCACAACACAGCGATGCTTACGTTGGAGCGGTTGCCACGAAAATAAAGGTCTTGCTTTTTCAGGAAGTGAATACCAAAGTCACTCAGCATTTCCTTTCCGGGATAAGCGGGATAGGGACCTTTACCAACCCACATGAAATCAGTTGCCTGCTCAGACAGGATAAACGACACTCCCACTTCCATAATTACTCCTGTGACATTCTGAGGTTTCAGGGTGTAACTAACCGACAGTATCCCGTCATTCGTCAATGAGTAAGATATATTTCCGTCCAGCCTTTCCCCCGGGTAATCATCTCCCCTCAGATAGGCCGCATCGCCCGATAGTTTATAGATGTCTCCGGCGTTTGTTTCTATCCGGTTTTCAACCTTGCTTGCAGCTATCAAATGCGGGTCCCAACTGCTCAGCTCACTTTTTGTTTTGGCTCTCAGGTCGTTAATTTCCGTGCCGCGACCAACACGGGCATAGGCCCCACCCGTTATAAGCCCGACTCCATCATTTTTAACTGAAAGGCTTAGTGATAAACTTCGTTTTGAAAATTCATAACAAAAACCGTTTAACTCAATTTTTGAGGCTTCATTTTCAACATTTACTCCCAGGGGGGATTTTTTCAATTTACCTGGAATTTCATGATTCACCATATCAGCGTTACGAGCCTTTAATTCGACGGTATGCTCATAAACCGGATTTTTGCTTTTATCCCTGAAATCAAATCTCAAATACCAGATATCGCTTTCCGGATGATCAGGCAGATTTATAAAAACATCACAAAAGACAGTATCATGCGGGGTACAGTCAACTGTTATGTTACCAGTTTGAACAATCTCCCTGTTTTTATATAAACTCCATCTGCCACGAAGCACGTTAAGATTCAAAAAGTCGAACTGATTGTATACTGAAAACTTTAATGCCTGTTTCCCGGGAATCACGGGTACTTGATCTTCAATAATCTGGACCGGTGAATACACTTTGCGTACTTCCCAATAATCAACCTGAGGAGTACGGTCGGAATAAACAATGCCATCGGTTCCGTAACCTCCATTGGAATCATAATAATTTACCGAGTCTTTCCAGACACAATAAGTCGGCTGAGATCTGTCGACAGGGTGAGAAGCCGTTCTCAGAATTCCCTGATCGTGAAAATGCCAGACGGCCCCACCGGCAAATTGTCGGTTACGGAACAATTCTTTCCAGTTAGCCTCCAGGTCCCCAAATGCCAGTCCCCGGGCATGGGAATATTCCGTTAAAAGCACCGGCTTTGTTGTTATTTTGGCGAATTCCCTTATCCACTCATCCCCGCAATAATGAGGGGTATAAATATCCAGGAAGTCAGGAAAACCGGAATAATGCGCCTTAAAATATGAGCCCATTTGCGGATAGCAGATTGGTCTCGATGAATCGGTTTGTTGTACGTACCTTCCTACAACTTCAGTAATCGGAGTCAAAGGATTCTCGTTACCCACGCTCCATATAATGACGCACGGGTGATTTTTATCGCGTAACAAAGTGGCTTTTGCCCGCATCAGCAAGATATCCTGATAAGCTGTATCAGTCAAATGAATATCTCCTCCGCCAAACGGCACCTCACATACCACATATATCCCCAGGCTGTCACACAGATCCAGCATTCTGCGATCGGGTGGGTAATGAGAGGTCCGGATAAAATTGATGTTTGCACGTTGCATCGATTTCAAGTCACGCAAAATCTGTTCGCGGGTCAATGTTCGTCCGGTTTCCGGAACCAAATCATGATGGTTAACACCCCGTAATTTTAATGGACTGTCATTCAGTTTAAGAACTGAATGTTCGATACTGACTTGTCTTATGCCGACATTTTGCGTCTTGTGTTGAACAACGTTCTTCCCATCGGTCAAAAAAAGCTCCAACTGATACAAGGAAGGCGTCTCTGCGGTCCACAAAACAGGGTCTTTTATCTCAAATGACAGCATCCCGTTTGGAGACCGGACAGGAACAACCGTTTTGAGCGATCGGTTATGGGGGGTATGAAGAATCCCCCTTATGGATACATTTTTAAATCTTTCCTTTTCAATAGGGCGGAGACTGTAATTCACTTTTACTTGAGCCTTCGAATGGGTCGTATTAATTGTGGTTTCGATTGTGTAATCATCGATATAAAAATCGGGAGTGATCTGAATTGATACGGGCCGGTATATACCGGAGAGCGACCAACAATCATGCAAATCAAATTTATATCCCTTTACCCGTGTTGAAACCTTCACTGCAAGGAGGTTTTCGCCGGTAAAATCTACGAAATCAGTAATATTGAAACGGGCAGGGTTAAAGGCGCTCGACCAGTTCCCGGCATATCTGCCGTTTATGAAAACATCGTATCCATAAAGTACTCCTTCGAATTGAATAAATATTTGTTTATTCCTGAACTCCGGGGAAATCACAAACATCTTACGGTACAAACCAGTGCCCTCCTTCAAACCACCCCCATACGAAGGCTCGGCAAATCCCTGGAGTTCCCAATGTCCGGGAACCCGGATGTCTGACCAATCAGAGGCATCAAAATCTTTTGTGTAGAACAACGAATCGCTCCCGGTTTCCGATGCCGGCACGTATTTAAAACTCCAGTTTCCGTTCAGGCTGATTTCCGTTTCCGGAGCCATTGATTTTTGCGCTTCTTTTGCCAGAGTCTGACAAATAACAAATAGTAACGCAACGAACAGGATCGGTTTAGTCATTAGGTCCATAGGTTATTGCATTCTGATCAATTTATATTTCAACGAATGTGAACAATTTATTTGAGTGTTCGCCTTTTAGGCCCGGCAATAGCATCGGCGACCAGGGATACCAGATTATTTGCCCAGCCATAACCAATGAAAGCCAACTTCGTCTTTTTTGTCAGGAACGATTTCCAGTTCAACATCATAAAAACCGGACGAAGGGAATGAGATTACCCCCACACGCTGCGAATTAAAGCTGTCAATTTGCCAGTCGGAGCGAGGCTCGCCTACGGTCTTTCCGGTTGGCTTTATTACCGCGTGAACAGATTTTCCCGCACTGCGAACGGTAATCGTTCCCCTCGTCGATTTACCCTGAAAATTGCAGGAAACATCAGCATTCATTGAACAAGGCTGATCAACAAAAATACGCCATCGGTAAGTACTTTTTTGCGTAACAATCACATGAGCAGGCACAGAACCAAAACGTTCGGCCGGCCGCATCAAGGAATCGCCTGTCGCTTTCAGCCGGTTTTGCAAGCTTAACGAAAAGCCTCCGCCTGTAGTTTCGGCTACCAGATTATCATGAACAGCAGGATAACGATCAAATTCCATCACCACTACTGTTACAAAAGGATCGGGCTGCCGGTTGGGCAGAGCAATCTTAGTAACAGCCTGGTTAAACGAAAAAGCGAGCGGCGATTTTTGTTTGTCGGCCAGCAGATAAATCTTTTCTGCTTTTTCGGCAACCCCGGTTACACATAGAACCTTGCTCAACGGCCAGGTGTAAACATGCAGGTAAAGCCTGGTCCGGCCATCCTTCTCTGTTTTGCAGGTTATTTTTCCCCAATGGTGCTGATCTTTATTCAAACTGAAAGCTCCGCTGCCATACACCGATTCTCCGTTAACAGCCAGCCACTCGCCCATTTGCTTCAGGCGTTGATCAATTTCATAGGGTACATCTCCATTTGCCCGAGGTCCAATATTCAGCATAAAATTCCCATTCAAACTGACATTATTAATTAGCGACTGCAACAAAGTAGTAGTCGACCTCCACTGACCTTCGTACGAACTGAATCCCCACGAATGAGCCACTGTTCCGGGCGATTGCCAGGGAAATTCTTCTTTTTTGCTTCCCAACTCATTATCGCCAAGTGTTTTGAAATCGATATCCGGATCTTCTTCAATAGAAAGTCCCAGACGCGAGTTGATCAGGCAATTCGGCTGCAACTCGCGAATTAATGACTTCAACTGCAACAACTGATTTTTACTGACCACAGTAGAAGAATGATGAATCCACATATCAAACCAGATTATGCTGATTTCGCCGTAATTGGTAAGCAATTCGCGCATTTGAGGGATCACCTTTCCCTGCCAGTAACGATCGTACTGTTCCGGACTCAAGCCGGTAATTTCCTTGGAATGGTCCCAACCATCAGGATGTTCCCAATCGATCCAATGCGAATAGTACAATCCCATTTTCAATCCGTGCTTTTTACACGCAGCTGCCAGTTCTTTTACAATATCGCGCTTCGGGCTGGTGTAATGGGCAATGTTATAATCGCTTACTTTACTGTCCCACAAAGCGAAACCATCATGATGCTTGGCTGTGAGGGTTACATACTTCATTCCGGCCTGTTTTGCCAGGAGTACCCATTCTTCAGGATCGATATTCTCCCAATCGAAACGATCGAGTAAAGTCAGGTATTCGTCTTTCGCGATGCGGTTGCGGTAATAGATCCACTCGGCATAATCATTATCGTAACGGAGCTTTTCGCCTTTCCAAAAGCCTTCGGCCCCGCTGTACACACCCCAGTGGATAAACATACCGAATCGCGAATCAACAAACCAGCGGGCACGTTCGTTCACCTCTTTTTGAGCCGAAACTGAAAGATTAACCAAAGCTATGATGCAAATAACATAGATCTTTTTAAAAGTTAAATAATTTTTCATAAGTATAAGGCCTGGGTTTCAAAAACTCCGCAATTTAATGAATTTTTTCCTGCTTTTGTCTAGACACGAGCGAATACAACCGTTCTATCCACAGGAAGTCAGCTGCATGCAATCAGTCATTCTACAATCGATTCATATCCCGTGATAATTATCCAGAAAATAGACTGAGGGCGATTTCTGATTATATTCGCAAAAAAGACATATGCAAGAGGAACCTGTCACCGGGATGATACTGGCGGGAGGCAAAAGCACCCGTTTCGGAAGTAACAAGGCCCTGTTTCACTATCGGGGAAAACCTATGGTAGAACATGTTATTGAGGTTCTGCGTCCTCTTTGCAGTAAGCTGTTGCTGAGCACCAATCAAGCCGGGGAGTATCGATTTACGGGACTAGAGTGCATTGCCGATAGTTACCCTGACCGTGGTCCGTTAGGAGGCATCCATGCCTGTCTGCTTCAATCCCGAACTGAACACAACCTCATTGCCGGCTGTGATTTGCCTGAACTCGATCCCCGGCTATACCGGCTCCTGTTGCAATACTGTTCCGGCTATCAGGTTGTGGTGCCTGTCCACCGTGGCCTGAAAGAACCGCTGGTCAGCTACTTTAATAAAAACACAATCTCCGTCATCCAAGAATCTCTGAAACAAAACGATTTCAAAGTACACCGTGTCATTAACCGGCTTCACACCCTTTATCTCCGTGTGGAAAATGCGGATTTCTATTCCGGCAAACTTTTTACCAACGTCAATACACAGGGTGATGCCGGCAACCTGAATAAGAACGAATAATAAACACTGTTACAACACACAAAATAATTCTTTTTGTCATTTTTTGGCCCGGAAAATTAGTTTACCTTGGGGTATACAGGCAGGCTTCTTCTTTTGATTAAAAACGGGACCGATGCAAAAAGAATATCCGCTTCAGAAATTCCGCTATGATGAAGACCGGCTCACCATTGGCAGGGCGATCCGGCTGGTTCGCGGCCAGGAAAAAGGAATACTGACGGCTGCCGCACGCGAAAAAGTGAGTCAAAACCGAACCGAACGCGCGGCACATTGCCTGTCGAGGGTGTTATACAATGATCCTGCACCGGGCATCTTCCGTCATGCCGACGCAGGCTATACTTCAGCCGTCGAAAACCGTAAGCATTTTAATCTTAACTTTGATGGATGAGACGACCCGGAGAAATAGATTTAAACGCGAAGTCGCCAAGACGCGAAGAAGGAAAAACAAAATCCGTGTCTTCAGGCTCGGTTTATATTCTGTAACTTTTTAGAGTGAACTCAGTAATGAAACCTGACCCTCATTCATATGGATTTTCATCTTGCATCTTGGTTCTTATTTCTTGATTCTTGTATCTAAACTAAAAAAATGAAATAGCCATAAAAGCTAAAGCTCACAAAAACCGAAAATGTATAAATGGCTATTCCATGTGGCAATTAAAAAACAAATGATTCACACATGAAACTAATAGGCCCATTCAAACAACTACTGACGATGGCGGGACTGCCCGCCCGTGGAGCTCTGTCCGACGACCGGCTGGAGATCAGGTCAAACCAGGGTATCCTGGTTCGCGAAGGGAAAATAGAGGACATCGATGACTTTCACAAACTGGAAGGCAGAAGCCATCCCAAAACCATAGAATACCTGAACGAGGACTATGTGGCGCTGCCGGGAATGATCGACGTGCATACACATATTTGTTGGGTAGGTGCAAGAGCTGAAGAATACGCCCTACGCTTGTCGGGCGCAAACTATAGGGCGATCAATGCAGCCGGCGGCGGGATCTGGAATACTGTCGAAAAGACCCGGCAGGTCCCCATGCAGGAACTTGCAAGGATCACTGCGACCCACGCCCGGCAATTGCTGGAACAGGGAATTACCACCATTGAGGTTAAAAGCGGTTATGGTCTTGCGGTTGATCAGGAATTAAAGATCCTGCAAGCCATTGCCGAAGCCGCAAAAAAGTCGAAGGCCGATCTGATTCCGACCTGTCTGGCTGCCCACATCGTTCCAAAGGATTTCGACGGTGGCGAAAAGAAGTACCTGAATCAAATCCTCAATGAGCTGTTGCCTGTTGTATTAAAAAAGGACCTTTCACGGCGGGTCGATATTTTTGTCGACGGTAGCGCATTCTCCACACAGGCGGCCAGAGAGTTTCTGCTCAAGGTTCGTGAAATGGGCTTCGACCGGATCGTCCACGGCGACCAGTTCACGGCCGGCGCAGCACAACTGGCCACCGAAACGGGTGCCCTCAGCATCGATCATCTGGAAGCTGCCGACGATCAGGAAATTACAATTTTGGCAGGTAGCAATACCATTCCCGTGGTATTGCCGGGCGCTTCGATCGGACTGGGAATGCCTTTTGCCCCGGCACGAAAACTCCTCGATGCCGGAACTTCGCTGGTCATCGCTTCCGACTGGAATCCGGGTTCCGCGCCCATGGGGAATCTGCTGATCCAAGCCGCTATTTTGGGCGCCGCACAAAAGTTAACCATAGCCGAAACCTGGGCTGCCCTGACCTGCAGAGCCGCTCAGGCTTTAAACCTTACCGACCGGGGAAGTTTAAAAACCGGTAATTTAGCCGATATCGTAGTATTTAAAACGGACAATTACCAGGATATCCTGTATCATCAGGGTTATCTGCCTGCGGAACGGGTCTGGAAAAACGGCAAATGCGCCTATAAAAGGACGCTCACTGAATCGACCTGTGACCGGTTTTTTGAAATACAGGAGAATGACTAAGAGCAGAAATGAAAGCTGTCCGGCGACAGGGAAATTAAAATGAACAACATGCAAAGAATCATCGAATGTGTCCCCAACTTCAGCGAGGGGAATAATCTGAATACCATCAGCCAGATCGCTGAAGCGATCCGATCGGTCGACGGTGTCAAACTGCTTAACGTCGACCCCGGCAAAGCGACCAACCGGACGGTCATGACTTTTGTCGGCGAACCGGAAGAGGTCTGTGAAGCAGCCTTCCGGGCAGTGAAAAAAGCCGCCGAACTGATCGACATGCGCCGCCACAGGGGAAAGCACCCGCGTTTCGGAGCCACCGACGTGCTGCCCCTGATCCCGGTAGCCGGAATCACCATGGAAGAGACCATCGGATATGCCAATCTGCTGGGGAAGCGGATTGGCGAAGAACTGGGGATCCCAATATACTTATATGAGAATACGGCCACTTCTGAAATCCGGAAGAACCTGGCGAACTGCCGCGCCGGAGAATACGAAGGGCTGTGCCGTAAGCTGCCCGACCCGCTTTGGAAACCCGACTTTGGGCCGGCCGAATTCAATGCCGCCGTGGCCCGCACCGGTGCGACAGCGCTCAGCGCGCGGAACTTCCTGGTGGCTTATAACGTGAACCTGAACACCACCTCAACCCGGCTGGCCAACGCCATCGCCTTCGACATCCGCGAAAAAGGACGAATGAAACGGGAAGGTGATCCGTTTACCGGAAAGCCGTTAACCGATGAAGCCGGCAATCCGGTTTATGAACCCGGCATGCTGAAAGGAGTGAAAGGCATTGGCTGGTATATCGAGGAATACGGCATCGCTCAGTTGTCGTTCAACATCACCGACATCACCGTCACCTCTGTTCACCAGGTATTTGAGGCAGCCTGTGAACGGGCCGCCATGCGTGGGATCCGGGTGACCGGTTCCGAACTCATCGGCCTGATCCCGTTGCAACCCATGCTCGAAGCCGGAAGGTACTTCCTGCACAAGCAAAAGCGCTCGGCCGGGGTTGCCGACGAGGAGCTCCTGAAAATTGCGGTAAAATCGATGGGGCTGGATGATCTGGCTCCCTTCGACCCGCAAAAAAGGATCATTGAATACCTGATCGAAGAACCCGGTCAGAAGAAACTGACGGAACTGAGCGTTAAAAGATTCGTTGAAGAAACCGCTTCCGAGTCGCCCGCACCCGGCGGCGGCTCCGTTTCGGCCTGCATGGGAGCGCTGGGCGCGGCCCTGGGAACCATGGTAGCCAATTTATCGTCGCATAAAAAAGGATGGGACAGCCGTTGGGAAGAGTTTGCCGCCTGGGCCGAAAAAGGGAAGACCATCCACGATCAGCTTTTGCTGCTCACCGGTCAGGATACCGATGCTTTCAACACCCTGATGGCAGCCTTCAAAATGCCGAAAGGAAGCGAAAAAGAAAAACGGCAGCGGGAGGAAGCCATCCAAACAGCAAACCGGCAGGCTATCGAGGTTCCCCTGAAGGTGATGCAGTCCAGCTTTCAATCGATGGAGTTGATCAAGGCCATGGCCGAACAGGGCAACCCCAATTCCGTTTCCGATGCCGGCGTTGGCGCGCTTGCCGCCCGCTCGGCTGTTCTCGGGGCTGCCCTGAACGTTAAGATCAACGTCGAAGCGCTAAAAGACAAAGCTTTTGTTTTGGCGGTTTTGGAAGAGGTCAGCACCATGGAGAAAAAAGCCATTGCACTTGAAACGGAAATCCTGCAAATCGTCGGAAAAAAGATCGGAATCTGACTCCCGGCCTACCGAATTGTAGTACCTTAACAGGAAAATTCTGTCTATGAAGATCGCGACCTATAATGTGAACGGGATAAACGGGCGGCTGCCCGTATTGTTGCGCTGGCTCAGTGAAACATCGCCCGATGTGGTGTGTTTACAGGAGCTGAAGGCGCCGCAGGAGAAGTTTCCGCTCGACGCCATCCGCGAAGCCGGATACCATGCCCTCTGGCACGGACAGAAAAGCTGGAACGGTGTAGCCATTTTATCGAAAGGCCAGGAGCCGGCCGAAGTCAGGCGCGTCCTCCCCGGCGATCCGGACGACGTAAACAGCCGGTATATTGAAGCCACTATTGACGGAATCCTCGTTTGTTGCCTGTATCTGCCAAATGGCAATCCCGCCCCCGGCCCGAAATTCGAGTACAAGCTCCGTTGGTTTCAGCGGCTGACCGAACATGCAGCCGGGCTGATCGCTTCGGGGATCCCGGCTGTGATGACCGGCGATTTTAATGCGATCCCGACCGAAATGGACGTGTACAAGCCGGAAAGCTGGGTAAAGGATGCGCTCTTTCTGCCCGAAGTGCGCCTCGCCTATAAAAGCCTGGTCGATCAGGGCTGGACCGATGCGATCCGGAAAATTTACCCGGACCAGCGCATTTACACCTTCTGGGATTATTTCCGGAATTCCTACACCCGCAATGCCGGCCTGCGCATTGACCATTTTTTGCTCAGCCCACCGCTTCGTAGTCGACTCACGACCGCCGGAGTCGACTCGACAGTGAGAGGATGGGAAAAATCGAGCGACCATGCTCCCGTCTGGATTGAACTGAGCAGGGAATAGCATCCTGATAAAATTTGGATCTGGGGAGGACCAGTCGGAAATTGACAAACCCTTAATTTTTATGATCACAACAATTTGGGAGGCAAATTAAAATTCCCATTCGGCATTTTTTGTACTTTTGCCCGTGTGATAACTGCCAGTCAGACCGAATTGGCAGCTGTCTCTATTTTACCGGATAACCTAACGAATTGATCATGAATACGTTTCTCTTTGAGCTGTTCAACCTGATTGCAATTCTTACCACTCTCTGTATTCCTTTTTTCACGACCAAAGGAAGGGGCATCCTGACGCTAAGTGTCACCGGTATTCTTGCGCTTCTCGGTGCTATTTTGTCGTTCTCGGTTTTTACAACCGGTCCGCTGGAAATCGTTTATCCCGGCTCAATGGTCACCGGCGAAATTCCCGTAAGGATCGATTCCCTCTCCGCATGGTTCATCCTGATGATCAGCTTTACCTTCTTCACCGGCGGCTGGTATGGCTTTAGGTATATGCAGGCATACCGCGACCAGACCGACAACATCACCATGCACCTGATCGCGTTCCTGTTGCTTTTCACTTCCCTTATCGATCTGTGCGCGATTCAGAACAGCCTGATGCTCCTGGTTCTGTGGGAAATCATGGCCTTGTCATCTTTCATTGTGGTCATTTTTGAGCACAGTAAGAAGGAAACGATGAAAGCGGGCATGAACTACCTGATCCAGTCACATATTGGCATCCTTCTTCTCACCATCGCCTTTCTGTGGGTGAAGATAAAAACCGGCTCGTTCGATTTCTCAGCAATCACGAAATTCAGTGCTATTCAGCCCACCCTGGCAGGAATAGGTTTATTCGCCCTGTTCTTTTTTGGCTTCGGGATCAAAGCCGGATTTGTACCCTTCCATACCTGGCTGCCCCTGGCCCACCCTGCTGCCCCCGCCCATATCTCCGGGATCATGTCGGGCGTGATCATTAAAATCGGCATTTACGGGATCCTGAGAATACTGATGCTGATCAAAACCGATATGGTCGCCGTCGGCTATCTGGTGCTGGCATTTTCGGTCATAACAGGGGTGTATGGTGTGATGCTGGCTATCGTTCAGCACAACCTCAAAAAGCTGCTGGCTTATCACAGCATCGAAAATATTGGCATTATCGGTATTGGCATCGGCCTGGGTTGCCTCGGCTTAGGATATGAATCGAATACATTGGCCGTGGCGGGATTTGGCGGGGCCCTGCTCCACACCCTGAACCATTCGCTTTTCAAGTCGCTGCTGTTTTTTGGTGCCGGAAACGTCTACCTGAACAGACACACCCTCAACATTGAGGCACTGGGCGGACTGATCAAACGAATACCCCATACAGCTTATCTCTTTCTGGTCGGCTCGCTGGCCATCTGCGGACTACCGCCTTTCAACGGTTTTGTTTCCGAATTCTTTATTTACAGCGGGCTGTTCAAAGGCCTTTCATCCGAACTGTTCCTGTTTATCCTGGCCATGTTGTTTTCAATCCTCGCCCTGGTCCTCATCGGAGGCCTGGCGCTGATCTGCTTCACAAAAGCATTCGGAATCGTCTTTCTCGGGGAACGGAGACAGGAAACCGGAGAAGGGAAACCGGAGAAGGGAGACCGGAAAAAGGAGACCGGAGAAGGGGGGAATGTGCTGCCGTTGTACCTGATTGCAGCGGCCATTGTTGCCATCGGATTATTCCCCTTTATCCTGGCCACACCGCTGGCAAAAACGATTGCCTTATACCTGCCGGCGACCACAACGGAATCGTATTCCCAAATACAGGAACTGCTTGGTAACCTGACCCGGGTGGGCTGGTATTCATTAGGGTTCGTGGCGCTC